>NZ_JADBVM010000189.1:0-24527 GCF_020244875.1 Microcystis sp. M44BS1 | reverse complement strand
GGCTTGCGGTGTCAGTCTGTAGAGCGACCATAAGACCAGAACAGAGTAAATCTGTTCAGGCAGGTGCGGAACCCCGCAAGGGAAAGAAGCAGAAACCTAAATCGTGAGGTTTGGGAATCACAGTCCGTTTACGGCGGTGAGGATGTCAAAGATACTATCGCGACTTACGGCATAGTCGGATAAAAGTGCGCTGCCTCGATCGTGACTACTTGCCCAATCCCGAAAAGCTTGCGCTCGTTCCGTCGGTGTTGCCGTCTCGTAAAAAGGTGTTTTTGGCTCTATCAGTTGTTTTAGCATTGTCTCCAAGAGAATTTCTACCTTTTCTGGTGATTGGTGACTAATTCTTGCCAAAATCTCGGCAATTGCCTTTAAATCTTGCTGATGGGCTTTTTTAAAGTCTAGCAGCATTTCCGATCCCTCCCCATCTAGCGATCGCTGAGAAAAAGGAGTAATTTCCATAGATATTGCTCTCCTTGAAAACCGCTAAAACTTGATTCTGCCATAAAAACTTTTTTTAGAACAGATTGGGATCGACACCGATCGCGCCTTCACCGTCCGCATCTTGCAGGTTAGCACCGTCTAGCCGAGCATTAGTGAGATTGGCCTTCTCTAAGTCAGCTTTTTGCAGATTGGCGTTGGTTAAGTTTGCTCCTTGCAGGTTAGCTTTTTCTAAATCTGCACCTAAGAGATTGGCCCCGCTTAAATCGGCTCCCGCTAGGAGAGTTTTGCCGAGGTCGGCTCCCTGGAGATTAGTCCCTTTGAGGTTAGCACCCTGTAGGTTAGTTCTTTCTAGATCCGCTTGACTGAGGTTTGCTCCTTCTAGATTGGCCGAGGACAAGTTTAAATCTTTGAGGCTAATTCCGTTAAAGTCACAACCGACACAGGCGTTAGTTTCCTGTAGTTTTTGCAGATTATCCCCAGCGGCAGCCGGCTGGACCAGAGTAGTTTTTGCCGGTGCGCCGCCAGTGATGGTAACGGCTCTAGCGATGGCAGGATGGAAGCAAGAAAAAACTGTGATTAGCAATAGACAGAAGGCTGTCAGTAGCGATCGAGTGACGGCGCGTGCAATCGGTTTCATCGTTTTTGATCTCCTTGAGTGATCTTTTTGAGTCTCTGTTCTTACTCTAGGCAATGGCTTTAATAAAAACAAATATTCTTTGTTTTCAAATCCATAAATTCCCTTTATGCAAAGCTGGGAAACTCCCTCGCCGTTCCATCACTTTTATTTATTAAAACGACAATTAAGAATATTTGCTTTTATGTTTATCCCCTACCTAAGATGATAGTGTCTGGCCAAAATCCTAGGGAAGGAGAGTGTTGTCAGCAATCTCACCCTCGATCGCAAGCTCAAGAACTTGACCTTAAATTTATACCGACAAAAAAATAGTCAAGAATCCTAGCAGGAAATACCAAGACCCATCTACAACGTCATAAAAGTAAAAATATAATTATATGTCCCCTCAAATTCTCGATATAGCCGAAAATCTCTCTCTAACCACTTGCGGCACTATTCTCACCCTGGCAGTCTTAGAAACCATTCTATCGGCCGATAATGCCGTCGCCTTGGCCGCTTTGGTGCGAGAACTTCCCGACCCCAGACAACAACGCCAAGCTTTAAACTGGGGATTAGCTGGGGCATTTGTATTAAGAGTTGCCATGTTAGTGAGTGCCAGTTGGACGATTAAATTCTGGCAGGTGGAGGTACTGGGTGCTATTTATCTGCTCTGGTTAGCAGGTAAGCATTTTTGCCAGAAATTTTTAGATATAGACATAGAAGACCAAAATTTTGCCCCTAATCTCGCCATAGAATCTTTTGGCCGTGTTATTGTTCTGATTGCTTTTACAGATATGGCTTTTTCCCTCGATAGTGTGACAACAGCGATCGCCTTAGCAGATCAATTCTGGATTCTCCTGACTGGTGGTATTTTGGGAATGTTAGCCCTACGATTTTTAACCGGTTTATTTGTTAAGTGGTTAGCTGAGTTTGTTTACCTACAAGATGCGGCCTATCTGACGGTTTTAGCGGTAGGGGGAAGATTGTTGTTAAAAGCTTGCCAACCAACCTATTTACCGCCAGAGTGGATGGTATTAATGATGGTGGCGGTCTCCTTAAGTTGGGGCTTTTCTAAGCGTGTTGTGGTGGAATAGTTCTAGCAGCAAGGGATTTTCTCAATTTTTTAGGAGCGTGTCAATCGTTATACTCCGGGAGGATGGGCGACTGTGACATAATTTGGGACTAGGTACGGTAAGAGTCGCTAGTGAACCCCGTTAGCCTTGGAGACTTCCATGCTAGACACCATTTCCACCCTATCCCCAAAACTAACAGCGATCGAATCCACGGGAAATCCTCTCCCGAAAGTTGCTACTTGTTCCTCTACCTGTCGTTACTGTCGGTTTTATAAGTTTCAGGGGAGAGGAAATGGCTATTGTCAACGCTTGGGAGTCCCTGTCCACAGTCATTGGCGCGCCTGTCCTTTGATTTGTCCACCTTTTGCCCCTTCTTGGGAAAGGTCGGAAAATGGGCAATTCTAAGTAGTTATCTGGATTTTACTACCTGTATCGAGCAATTTTCTCCCCATCCCGCTCCCTGCGAGGATGGGGTTTTAATCGAAACCGATGCTTTCCACTCCACCGCTATCGGGACTGGTGGCGACAAAATAGAGAATTCCTGACCCGAGACAAGCGATCGCTATACTAAAGCAGATCATCCAGACTTGAGCAGGTTCGTAGCTATTACTATCGATCGCTCGCCGGATGAGAAAATATCGGCGCGTGGCGATGACAACGGTTAATAATCCCACCATAGCGAAGACAAAACCCAACAACCAACCTAGTCCTAGAGATGACGAAGATACTGTTCGTAAACGCAAAATGACCAGACCAAAACCCATCAAAGCGATCGAGGCACGCATCCAAGACAGATAGGTGCGTTCGTTGGCCGAATGATCTCGCCAGTAATCAGGGTTAAATTTCTGCTTTGTCTTTCGGGATTTAAACAGCATAGAGGAGTTCCCCGCAGTGAACTTCAATAAAATCAAGTATTCTTTCTTCTGCTTTTAATAAATTGTTTTTATCATCTAGTTTTTCGCTTATCTTTAACCAATTCAAGGGACTTAAGCAGATTATCATCCATAAATAGGGGGAGTTTACCGTCCCATCTTTCGATCGCTTTGTTCTGTAAAACTTCTGGACTTAAGGAATCTTGGAGAATGCGATGAGCTTCCGCCTCTCCTTTAGCCAGATTGATTTTCACTTCCGATTCTTTCAAGGCTTTCAGCACCATAAAACCGGCTTTTTTAGCTTCCTGTTCGGCAATTTGTTTGGCTTCCACCGCCTCGGTAAAGCGATCTGAAAAGTTGACATGAACCAAAGAAACATCATCGACACCGATATGATAATTTTTCAGTCTTTCGGTTAAACGAATATCTACTTCTCCTTTGACTTCTTCCCGTTTAGTAATTAATTCTTCGGCGGTATATTTAGCCATAACTTCCTTGAGAATTTCCTCCACTGCTGGATCGATCACTCGTTCAATGACAGCCGCTTCATCGCCAATTTGTTGAAAAATATTATTAACTTCTGATGCTAAAATATGCCAATTCAGGGCCACATCTGTAAATACTTCCTGTAGGTCTTTGGAGGAAGCTTCGGCCGCTATCTGTTGTTTTTGGATTCTCACACTTAGTTTTTTTACCGTGTTAACAACGGGAATAATCCCGTGAATGCCCTCATTAAGTATTTTCTCCTGTACCTGTCCAAAGACCATTAAAACCCCTCTTTCTCCCGCATTGACAATCACGAAAGGATTAAAAATAATCGCCAAAATTAATAACAAAAAAAAGATATTACTTGGTCTAGCTAAAAGACGAATTTTGAGCATTTTAATTGAGAAAATAAATGGTTAATAGGATAGGCTTACAAATAAATAAAAGGGCTGATTTTATCTTCGTCATCAGTGACATTTTTATCTAGAAGAATTTCAGCAACTAGAAAATGAAGATTTAGTCTCGTCCTTTTCGTCCCGTCTGGCTGGCAAAATATCGGGAAATACTTGTCTATTTATAGTTATCATAGTCGCCGATTAAATGTCTTAGAAATCATAAATTTAAACGAGCATCTCGTTAGTTTTAGTCATAAATTTGGTCAAAAAGGCATTTATTTATCCAAGAAAGGAATCGGGGTTATCCAGAAGCAATTATAACAAAATTTACCTTGTCTTAAATGGTACATTCTCATTTCACCAGTCTAGCTGGTACTTTCTTTTATAGCAATTACCTTAACACAATCTAGTTTCGGCATAAACGATATTTTGTATAAAGGATATCTCAATAAATTGACTCACAAAAATGGCTATGGTAGAACCCTAAATACAGTAAGCGGATAAGCCTACTGTACTGATTCCATTCCCTAACGAGGTCATTTATTGATGAGTCATCTTTTCACGCGGTCGCATCACCTCGCCGCTCTTTTCAAAATCGCCGCCACGACGACCGGAGTGGCCTTGGCTCTAACGACTGGAACACCCGCGCGCGCGGCGGGTTTTCTCCCCTTTTCCTTTCAAACCAAGGTTACGGCCAGTCCGGACCTAACTGGAAATCCTAATCTTCTCAACGATCCCACTAGAGATGTCCGTCTCGATTCGGTGGTTTTCAACGGTTTAACGGTCAGTCAGTTTGATCTGGTCAATGCGGGTCGGGTTATCCGCAACGATACCGCCGACGTTACTGTGGGGGGAATCACATATACTAACGGAATTCTCCACACGGGTTACGGACCGAACACGACTAGCGATCCCCTGGTCGGGGAGGGTCTAGGGAAACCGAACCCCACCGACGCGGATATCGCCGCCAGTTTGGGCAATTTAAACCTGAATAGTCTCCTCGTAACCCGTGAGAACGCCGATACTGCAATTATCGAGGTTTCTTTCCTCCGACCGGTGAATACGTTCTTTTTCTGGGAACGGGGGGGAACGCCGGGGGGAACCGTTGCGGGGGATAGCGATTTACTGGTGGAAGCGCTCGCGGACGATGGAACGACGGTCTTAGCCAGTTATAAAATTTTACGTGCGAACTACACGAAAGCGGACTATAACATCAGCACGATCGTTCCTCCCGTCCTCAACAACGGCCCGTTCAATATTGGTTCGATCGGGATTCGGCTCGACGGTATCCGCGCGCGAACTCTGCGCTTAACTAGCGAGCGCAATAACGATCCCCAACGTTTGAACGGAGTCGGCGATAACGGGCCCGATTTCAAAGTAATCGCCGCCGATGTCAAGGTTCCCGAACCTAATGTCGTGTTCGCCACCCTACTCGCAGGAAGTCTTGGAATCTTTGTGAAACGAGGCAAGGATCGTTCTACTCGAAGTAGGATAGGAAGTGAATGCTTTTAATGCTGTTTAAATGCTATCGACCAGCGAACTGTCATTCATGAAAAAATAGCGATAAATGGGTTAAAACCCTCTATTTATCCATTATTAAGGAGATAATCACCCTTTTTCCTCGATCGCACAGATCAAGGAATTTATCCTTTATTTCCCTCCCTGAGCGCCCATGTCTGACCGTTATCGTTTCGAGACGCTACAAGTACACGCCGGCCAGGAACCTGCCCCCGGAACCAACGCCCGCGCCGTTCCCATCTATCAAACCACCTCCTACGTTTTCAACGATGCCGACCACGGGGCGCGACTGTTTGCCCTACAAGAGTTCGGCAACATCTACACCAGGATCATGAACCCGACCACCGATGTCTTCGAGAAGCGGATCGCCGCTTTAGAAGGAGGCGCGGCGGCCCTGGCCACCTCTAGCGGTCAGGCGGCGCAATTTCTAGCGATCGCTAATATCGCCGGTGCGGGGGATAATATCGTTTCCACTAGCTACCTCTACGGCGGAACCTATAATCAGTTCAAAGTCTCCTTACCACGTTTAGGAATAAATGTCAAGTTCGTCGATGGCGATGAGGCCGAGGCTTTTCGAGCGGCGATCGATGATCGCACTAAAGCTTTATATGTAGAGACGATCGGCAATCCCCGATTTAATATTCCCGATTTTGCCGCCCTGGCCCATATCGCCCACGAGAACGGTATCCCTCTCATCGTCGATAATACCTTCGGTTGCGGCGGCTATCTCTGTCGCCCGATCGAACAAGGGGCCGATATCGTGGTGCAATCGGCCACCAAATGGATCGGCGGTCACGGCACTTCCATCGGCGGAGTAATCGTCGATTCGGGGAAATTCGACTGGGGAAACGGCAAATTTCCCCAGTTTACCGAACCCGCACCAGGTTATCACGGGTTGAATTTCTATGAGGTATTCGGACCGTCCGGCCCTTTCGGCAATATCGCCTTTATTATCCGGGCCCGGGTGGAGGGATTGCGGGATTTTGGACCAGCCTTGAGTCCGTTTAACGCATTTTTACTGCTACAGGGATTGGAAACCCTCTCCCTACGGGTCGATCGTCATGTATCCAACGCCTTGGCCCTGGCGAACTGGCTCAAAGAACAGCCACAGGTGCAATGGGTGGACTATCCCGGATTACCCGAACATCCTTACCACGAACGGGCGAAGAAGTACCTAAAACACGGCTTCGGCGGGGTTTTAGCCTTCGGGATTCGGGGCGGTTTCGAGGCCGGGCGGAATTTTATCAACCGGGTGAAACTGGCCAGTCATCTCGCCAATGTGGGCGACGCGAAAACCCTGGTTATCCATCCCGCCTCGACGACTCACCAGCAGTTAAACGAGGAAGAACAGCGATCGGCGGGAGTAACGCCCGAATTAATCCGCGTTTCCGTGGGTTTGGAACATATTGACGATATTATCGAGGATTTCCAGCAAACTTTCCAGAGTTTATAACCCACCACCCCGCCCATGGATCGCCTAGACTTTATCTCCCCAGAAACCCGTTTCTATTCCCCACCGCATCCTTTTGTTCTCGAATCGGGGGCGGTTCTCGAAAGGGTGCGGATTGCCTATCGAACCTGGGGAATTTTGAATAACAAGCGGGATAACGGGGTTATTGTCTGTCATGCCTTCACGGGATCGGCCGACGTGGAAGCTTGGTGGGAACCTTTGTTAGGAACCGGACGCGTTCTCGATCCGACCCGCGATTTTATTGTTTGTAGCAATATTCTCGGCAGTTGCTACGGGACAACCGGCCCCACTTCGATCGATCCCCGTACCGGTAAACCCTACGGCCCGACTTTCCCAGAGATTACCATTCGGGATCTGGTTCACCTACAACGGCTGTTGGTGGAGGCATTGGGGATCGAGTCTTTGCGGTTGGTGATCGGGGGATCCTTGGGAGGGATGCAGGTTTTGGAATGGGCGCTACTGTACCCAGAGAGGACGCGATCAATCGCTGTGATTGCGGCTTCGGGACGACATTCGGCCTGGTGTATTGCGCTGGGAGAGGCCCAAAGGGGGGCGATCTACGCCGATCCCCATTGGCAAGGGGGAAATTATGCGATCGATCGCCCTCCGGCCCGGGGTTTATCGGCAGCCCGGATGATGGCGATGACTACCTACCGATCGCACGCCAGTTTTGAGGAACGTTTCGGCCGCGAGTACGGGGAGGGGGGAGAGTTCACGATCGCCCGCTATTTAGAATATCAGGGGAAAAAGTTAGTCGAACGTTTTGATGCCAATGCTTATATAACGTTAAGTAGGGCGATGGATCGTCATGATGTCACCCGGACGGGAAAAAGTTACCAATCGGTTTTACAGTCGATTCAACAACCGACGGCGATCGTGGCGATCGATTCGGATCTTCTTTATCCTCCCGTGGAACAAGAGGAGTTGGCGAAATATATCCCCAATTCTGAATTATTCTGGTTGCGATCGCCGCACGGTCACGACGCGTTTTTAATGGATGGCGATATGGATGCGTTGAATGATCTTCTCGTCACTTTCCGTTTAGAAAGGGGAACTCTTGACGGTTGCGGGTTCGGGATGGCTGGGTAGAAAGCGCTTGCGGTACTATGGTTTATAGCCGTACACCGAGAGGGCCGACTCATGCAAAAAATTGTCATTAAAAATTTCGGAGCGATCGAGTACGCTGAAATCGAGATTAAAAAGGTTCTAGTTTTAATCGGTGAACAGGCAAGCGGCAAGAGTACGATCGCTAAGTTGATTTATTTTTTTAAATCATTAAAAGAAAATCTAAAATCTGAAAGTTTTTTATTCGCCCAAGAAAAAATACCGAAATATACAGATATTGATACTTATTTTAGAGAATTTATAAAAATAAAGTTTTATGATTTTTTTGGTTCTACGCTCAATTTTTTGAATTTTGAGGTTAGATTTTATTATAGTTTTCAAAAAAATAGATATATACAATTGAATCTTGATTTAAATAAAAATTTATGCTTAATATTTAGCGAAAATTTTTTAGATGAACAGTTCAAAAACGGTTTTGCAGATTATATTAATTTGTCCAAAAAAAATATTGATAACTCCGAAAAACCATATATCAAAATAGATAATTTGACCGAGTATAGTTTATCCTATCAATATCTATCAAAGTTATTGAATAATTTATTTGAAAACGAGCAAGAAGATTTACTATTTATAATTGCTGGAAGAAATGCAACGGTAACTTATTCTGACCTATTTGAGAAATATTTATTTGCAAGTATTGAAATTGATTTAAAAGAAAATAGTAAAAAATATTTTGCTAACAAACTGCAAATGATAGATGAATTTTTAATGCTACGATTTATAGAAAAAGTGGAACTTATTAAACGAATTTTTAGAAAATTTTCCGGCTTTGATGGATTAATTAACTATCAGGCAAATAAAAAAGGAATTGAGTATTTAAGAGTGATAAAAAATAAAATAGATCTAATATTAAAAGGTGAATACTTAATTGGCAATTCTGAAGAAAAGATTATATTTAACAAAAACGAGCGATATTCTATTGATCTTCGTAATGCTTCATCTGGTCAGCAGGAATGTATTAGAATTTTACAGGACATCTTTTTAAATATTATTTATGATTCGATAATTTTGAGAATTATAGAGGAACCAGAAGCGCATTTATTTCCTATTGCCCAAAAACATTTAATTGAATTATTAGCGATAATGGTTAATCGGAATGAAGATAATCAATTAATTATCACTACCCACAGTCCTTATATTTTATCGGTTTTTAATAATTTACTATTCGCCAAAAGAGTTGTTGAAAAAAATCCATCGGCACAGTCTGAAGTGTCGGAAATAATACCAGAAGATTACTGGTTGAATGCGGCTGAATTTTCGGCGTACTCTCTAGGAAATCAATCTTTAGACGAAGAGGCTAATTATTGTGAATCTATTTTTGATAGTAACACGGGATTGATCGCTCAAAACTATTTAGATACGGTATCCGAAATGATGGGAGGGGAATTTAACGCTCTATATAATATTCACGCTAGAACCTTCAAAAGAAAATGACAGAGTTTGACGAAATTACAAGCCATCTAATTCAAAGAATAGAGAATCTAGAAAAAATTTTGCAAATTGACGAAAGAGAGGAGGTTGCGATTACCGATCACAAAGGACAATCTTTTATTATCATCGATATTCAGGACGATACTCAAGCTTGTACTATTACAGCTAATGAGATTGAAATCGTGATCGATAACTTTGATAGTACAAAAATATTTAAAGTTAGTAATGTCTCGAAAATTGGCTTTATCCCTATTGATGGCAGAAAAGGTCTTTTAGGATTTGGAACTTCCCATTGTGATTGTGTATTTTTCGATAAAAGTGATTTCTGCTTTGTCGAATTTAAATTCAATGCAAACAGCGCCAAAAAAGTTACTGAAAATCGTTGTCAAGCGATCAATCAATTAAGCAACACGATCAGTTATTTCGACGCAAGGCTGGACAAAAACTATCTAGACTTGAATCTAGAGGCGTATGTCTGTACACCCGAATTTTATCCTAGAGATGATGCGGCTTGGAAGTCTCTAGCGATCGAGTTTCTAGAAAACTATGGAATCGAGCTTTTCGAGAGTAATCATAAAATCTGTAAATAATAGCGCATCGGCTTTATATTTTCTGTTGTTTATTGCGACGATTTTTGGTCACGAGATCGGGAAAATGACTTAAATCCTCGATCGAATGCGGTGCGGGATAAATTTCTCCCGGTTCGGCCGTCACCCGATCGAGATAAACTTGAAAGGCCCTTTCGTCCTCTCTATGTTCGAGAATATAGGCTCGCAATTCTTCGCGACTCATCGATTCAAACTCGCGTTTTATCATACATACCTCCGATCGCCCGTTTAAATCTGATAATCCATGACGAAAACCACCTTACCACCCCGTGCGTTGGCACTTAAGGCCGCCGTCATCTTTTTCGGATAGGGTAGATTGAGATTATTCATCAACTCCACAAAATCCTCGCGATTGCGGCCGGCAAAACGGGGATTCCAGCGCTTTTCCTCACCGATCGAGGAGACCGTTCTGCCCAGATAATCGTGACAGGGGTAAACTAGCGTATCATCGGGGAGGGTGAATAACTTCTCCGTTACCGTCCTGTATAGGACTTCTGGCGAACCGTTCTGAAAATCGGTACGACCGCAACCGCGAATTAAGAGTGCATCCCCCGTTAATAGCCGTTTTTCATCGATGAGATAGGCTATATGACTATCGGTGTGGCCCGGAGTAGCGATCGCTTTTAGCTGCTGACCTGCCACGGTCCAGATATCGCCATCGCGCACATAACCATCGATATCGCTCACTTCCGCGTTTTCGGGAAAGAGGATCGAACAGTTGGTTAACTCGCGTAAGCGGTGCGCTCCAGTGATATGGTCGGCGTGGACATGGGTTTCCATGGTTTGGCGTAGAGTTAACCCCAACTGCCAAAGAATTTGCCGATCGCGATCGACCTGTTCGAGGACCGGATCGATTAAAATCGCCTCCCCCGTACCCGAATCAGCGATCAGATAGGTGTAGGTACTCGATTCCCTATCAAAAAGCTGACGAAAAATCGGCACTGCCGGCTGGAATGCGATCGAGTAGGCCGCGGGGAGAGAAATTCTCTCCTTCAGCGATCGCAACAAATCCCGGGCCAGTTCGGCCGCCTGTAAACGTAGTTCGGGGATGGCGGTGGTTTCCCAGAGATCGCCTTTGCGGGGATTTCCCAAAGTGTAGAGCGTTGGCGATGCCGTACCGTCTGCGCCGATAATTGCCCCATTGTCGGCGGTTTCGATGCCACAAACTAGGGGATGGGGACGGATTAACCCCCGTTGACGAAGATGAACGACAAGGGGATCGGTGATCGTCCTGTAATCGTTACTCGCGCCGGTACAGTTAATAATTCGATCGACCGGTAGGTTTAAGAGGTTTCCCGTTCCCCGTTGACGGATAGTAACCTCTACACAGCCGTTTTTATCCTCAGCACTTTCAATTCTTCCCCCATGATAGGTTAATTGTCCCGATTCTACGGCCTGATCGAGGATACCGGCGATCTCATCGGCGACGCGATGGCGAAGAACCTCCCAATAGGCTTTCAGGTGGCGTAGAAATCTGGCGCGTTCGGCTATCGGCAGAGAATGCCATAGACCTTGAGATATAGGACGTAAGGCGTTTAAAACGGCCCGCCAGTCGTGACCTTGACTCTCGGCCCTTTTTACCTCCGCGCGAATTCGCCTTAAAAGTCCCCGCGCAGTCTGGGGTGCGGTTTCGAGGGTGAGGAACGGGGGATAGGGATCGGTGGGTCGGTGCGATCGGGGGATCAGGCCATGACGGGAAACCGCCTGGATTTTGCCGGCGAATCCCCTTTGTGCCAGGGAAACCACCATATCCACCATCGTTAACCCCGTACCGACCAGCAGCACCGTCCCGTCGGGTTTTAGATCGGCGAGTGCCTCCGTTTCCCAAGCGTCGCGGAGATAGGGGAAATTGAGCAACGCGAGGGGTTGGGGAACCGTTGCGGGAAAATTGCCCAGCGCCAGAACTACCTTAGCGGCGCTGATTTTCTTGCCTCCTTTGAGGGTAATTGTCGCCTTTTCCCCGTCGAGTACCAGATCGATCGCCGCATCGGTAAATGTTTCCAGACGGTGATCGGCAATGGCGTTGTCCCGCGCTTCTTCTAGGATCGATCGGATGTATTTGCCGTACACTAGACGCGGTACGAAGCTGGCCGGATCGAGCGATCGATAGCCGTTATCTGCTAACCAGTGGAGGAAATGTTCGGGATCGTCCTCGAAGGCGCTCATTTTGCCGGCGGGAATATTGAGCAGGTGGCCGCTGTCTCGCGTTCCGTAGGCGATCCCCGTACCGAGGGGTTTTCGGCGCTCGATCAGGGCGATCGATAATGGAGTCCCTGTGTCGCGCAACAGGTTCGCTGTCACGAGGGAGCCACTAAATCCTCCCCCGATAATGGCGATGTCGAAAGTTGCAGAAAATTGATTCCGGTCAATGTAGCTCATAGATAAGGGGTATGGTAAGGGTGTCCTTGGGGAGATAAGATGCGTTTAGTTGAGCATTTCGGTCATCGATAGGCGATGCCCATTTGTTGAAAAATAGTATTAATTCGCCGATGTCGGTTTTTGCAGGAAGCTTCGGCCGCTATTTGTTGTTTTTTAATTCTCAGACCAAATCCTTTTATAACTTTTCAAGAGAACGTAGGTTGGGTTGAAGCATGAAACCCAACGCCTGATTATGTTACGCTACCGCTAACCCATCCTACAAATAATTTTGCCTCCCTACTTAAAAGATAATTTTTAGGCATTCTTGGTTAAGACATTAGAAATAAACGATAGGATCGGCTGTCAACTAATATATAAATCCCTAGAAAAATATAGATAAAAGGACTAATTTTATGTCCGTAGTTTGTAACCACTTTAGCTATCCTGGGATGGGTAATCAAAAAATAGGCTAGGAGGCACCAAATCCCCATCATGAGATAAAAAACTATCATGATAATTAAGACGTACATCGGGGAATTATTGGCAAAAAGAGAGGTATAGATACCAATATTATCACCACCATTAGCCACGGTCACGGCGGCAACGTAATAGGTTTGGGAGGGAAAACGAGGAATAAAGGAGCGATTTTTAGAATAATTAACATCTTCTCTTACTTCTTGAATGTAATCCTCATTTTCCCTTGACAAAAGTTGTTTAATGCCGATAATTAGAGGAATAAATCCTAATAGACCAATCCATTCTTTAGAAACCAGTAACCCAAAGAGTAAACCGAGGGAACTAGCTAGAAGAATCAGGGTAAAACCGAGGTATTGACCAACAATCAGGTGTCGAGGTCGAAAATTAGCATTAAGTCGCGAGAAAAACAACATTAGCACCATCAGATCATCAAGATTTGTGGCCACAAAACTCGTCACGCTAGTAATTAAAAGGGTTACTAACCAATTCATAGATTGAAAAAAGAGATAATCCTTCCCATTCTAAATCTCGTAGTGCCAGATGTCCTCCTCTCGTAAAAGAAGACGATGGACGGGAAGACGTTCCACGGCCCCTTGTTGTTCAAGATGATTAAGTGCGCGGGTAATTGTGACTCTAGTGGTTCCTAATAAGTCAGCGATATCCTGATGAGTTAGACGCACATCAATTAATTGTCCAGTACCGGTTTGTTTACCAAATTGATTGCCTAACCATGACAGTAATTTCACAACCATAACATCAGTACGTTTGTAGCTACGAATAATACTTAGTTCTTGTGCTTGCTGAAGATGAGACAGTAGAATTTCTGCCATTTGATAACCCTCAACTGTGGAAAAGGAAACTGCTTGCACCGGAGTGATGCACTCAACTTGATAGGGATTGACTCTCTCTAGGGTTTTGCCAACAAAATTGCCAGGTCCCCACAATCCCAAGACGATTAGGGTTCCATCTTCTAACCAGGTGGAGGTTTTCACGACTCCACTCTCGATTTTCCAGAAATTAGGGTTTCTCAGGGGCAAAATCGCCCGATTATCAAAGTGCCAGCGATGGGGGGTTGGTGGTTGATAGGTAAGCGTCATGATTGGTAAGTAGTCGTGCAAAATTAATTTCCTAGTCGAGACTCCGAGACTCCGAGACAGGAGACGGGATACAGCTATTAGGGATCGGATTTGATAATTTTGGGGTAAAAACGATAATTACCCCAAAAAAGACCGATTTTATGCCCTTGCAAGCCCTATTTATTTCGGGGTGCTAGTCTTCTCCAGTTCCGTGGTGGCCGAGGAGATCAGTTCTTGCCAAGCTCGATCGCTTTCCTGTAGAGTTTGTTTAACCGCGTCGATGGTCTTTTCCACGCGAGTTTTCAGGAAAGGGGAAGCATTGTCTTTGAGTCGTTCGGTGTCGTCGGCTAAGATATCGATCGTCTCGGAGGTATTAACGAGGCTCTTTTCTAGGGTAATAAGGTTGTTTTGCAGGGTTTCACTGAGTTTAGCCCCGGATTTGGTCAATTTTTTCGTAAATTTACTCACTTTTTCCCCTAGATTGTCAATATTGTCCGCTAAGTCCTCTAGGTTGTCCTGTTGAGCTTCGATAATATTCTTGTCGAGAGAAGGAGCGGCCAGTTGAGCATTTAGGTCATCGATAGCCGATTTTGTCGCTTGGATGGCTTTTTCATAGGCAATTTGGGCATCTTCCAGAATTTTTGGGACAGAAACCTCATTTTTTTTCTTGACTGGTTCCACCACAGTGCCACCCGTTGCTGTTGTACGGTCAATGACGGCCAACTGTTCGGGGAGTAGCGGCAAGGCGATCGCATTTCCTCTTCCTCCTAGGAGCAAAGTGACAGTTAAGAGGAAAATCAGCAGCCGGAAGACTTGATTTTTGAGGCTTTGAAAGCTCTTATTTCGGTTGATCATGATTTAATTTTCTCCTGTTTAGAAAAATTAGTTACTCTATCTAAATGTTATCATACAAAATACTTGTGTGTTATTTATATACAGAAAATTTTATAAAAAATTTATTATATTTTTTTTAAATGATAAATTGCAGACAAAATACAAACTTTTTGAGCCAAAAGCCATTATAGAAGAGCTTTTGCTCTCTTAATAAAAAATTAATTTTTATAACTTTTTTTATTAATGAGACGCTGAATTATCCGATGAGTCTATTTCTTGATTAATCGGAGATATTTTCTTACGACCTTTAATATATTTGGCTAAGGGTTGTTTTTTCTTCAGTCGTTTAATGCCACTGAGAGTGGAGAGAGTGAAAAAAGTTCCCACGAGAACCATCTGCCATAAACCGCAGCCAGAAGCGGCGCCTAATCCTGCCGCTAACCAGATAGTCGCCGCCGAAGTCAAACCTTTCACTTGTACCTTATTTAGTTCCCGATGGGATTGTTGTAGGATGATTCCCGCTCCTAAAAAACCGACACCAGAAGCGACCCCTTGAATAGTACGACTGAGAGCATTAGAAGACGCATAACCCACATCTCCCTCCGCTTGTAGGGGAATCATCACGAACATGGCAGCCCCGAGACTAACGATGATAAAAGTTCTCAATCCAGCCGGACGACCGCCTCGCTGTCGGTTATAACCAATCAGACAGCCGACGGCCATAGCCATACTCAGCCGAAAAATAATCGTTTGCCAATCTGTCGAGTCAAAAAACATGGCTTAACCCATCAAATGAGATAAAAACTTCGCCTAACCAATCAAGGCCTTTTCCAGATCCCGCTTTAAATCGTTCCTATTCTCGATCCCGATCGATAATCGTAGTAAAGCCGGTGTTATAGGTGGAAGTGGAATAAATGGCAACCGTTGCCCCATGGCTAGAGTCTGGTTCTTGCCCCCCCATGAATCGCCCTCGTTTCAAATTCCATCAATTTACTGTCCTATTAGTCGATATCTTCGAGGTCTTTAAACAGGGCCGTGCTGAGGTAACGTTCCCCGAAACTAGGCTGAATCATGACGATTAATTTATCTTCGTTTTCGGGTCTTTTGCCCACCTGAATTGCCGCCCATAAAGCCGCCCCGGCCGAGATGCCCGATAGTAGTCCCTCCTGACGAGCTAACCGTCGCGCGTAGGCGAAAGCCTCCGTATCATCGACGATAATCACCTCATCGATTAATTCCGGTCGGAAAATGGCCGGAATAAAACCGGCCCCGATGCCTTGGATTTTGTGCGGTCCTGGTTGTCCTCCCGATAAGACGGGACTATTAGAGGGTTCAACTGCGATCGCTTGAAATTGGGGACGACGGGGTTTAATGGTTTCGGCAATACCGGTAATGGTTCCCCCGGTTCCCACGCCACCAATAACGATATCTACCAGTCCATCGGTATCGGCCCAGATTTCTTCGGCGGTGGTTTCTCGGTGAATTTTCGGGTTGGCTGGGTTGCGGAACTGTTGCAAACTATAGGCGTTGGGGGTATTTTCGACTATTTCCTCAGCCCGGGCGATCGCTCCTTTCATGCCTTGGCTACCCGGGGTTAACTCTAATTGCGCCCCGTAGGCTTTTAACATCGCCCGTCGTTCTAAACTCATGGTTTCGGGCATAGTCAGGACTAGGCGATAGCCTTTGGCCGCCGCCACCATGGCCAGGGCGATGCCGGTATTGCCGGAAGTGGGTTCCACCAGAATTGTTTTATCGGGGTGAATTAGTCCGGCGGCTTCCGCGTCCTCCACCATACTGACACCAATGCGATCCTTAACCGAGGCGGCGGGGTTCATACTTTCTAGTTTGACCACGATGCGGGCTTTTACTCCCTCTGCTACTGGGATTCGATTCAGTTGAACTAGGGGAGTCCGTCCTACCAATTGGGTGATGTCTCTTGCGATCGCCATAATCCCACTTGCTTTATACTTGTTGGCTATTTTTGATTATATCTGTATTTAAATTGTTTTACAATACTCTTTAGATTGAAGTACAGTGCGTCGGCGGGGATAATCCCTGTCGATTTTTATTGCCTTGCCACTTTTTTTGTATATCGAAGCACAATCGGTAAAATTGTCTTGGGAAATTTCTCTTATTTTAGTTAATTATTATTAGTATATGAAAGCACATTTGTTTAAACAACTTAAACGAATTATTAGAGAGATGAAAAGAGTGATACTTTTTCTTGGTATCGGGTTACACATTTAGGAAAGTTTTCTGAGATTTATACTAAAAAATTATTTTTTTGCCGCTTTTTTGAGAAACAATTTTTAATAAATAAAAGTGGGAAAATGGTTTATAAAATAATTTATGGCAAAAACGAAGTGTATCTAGGAGCGGATAACAACGCTAAATACAATTAACAAGAATTGTTCCTCGATATACAAAAAAATCTGGCCAAGGGAGAGCAAAACTTTTTTCTGGGACGATATTATAGTCCCAAGAGAAAAACTCCTAGATACTTTATCGGAAAAATAAAGAAAAGCCAGAAAAATCAACCTCGATATTTTGCCGAAACCAATCATCATTATAGGAGATGAAAACTATGGTGTTAGATGCCTTTGCCAAAGTCGTTTCCCAGGCCGATACCCGGGGGGAATACCTGAGCGAGAATCAAGTCAATGCCCTAATTGCCTTCGTCAAAGATGGTAATAAACGCGTGGATGTGGTCAATCGTCTTTCCAGTAATTCTTCTGCGATCGTTACCGATGCCGCGCGTAGTTTGTTTTCAGAACAGCCCGTTTTAGTTGCCCCCGGTGGTAACGCCTATACAAACCGTCGTGCTGCCGCCTGCTTGCGGGATTTGGAAATTATCCTGCGCTACGTTACCTATGCCACCTTCACCGGCGATGCCAGCATCCTCGATGATCGCGCCTTGAACGGTCTCCGGGAAACCTACGTCGCCCTGGGAGTTCCGGGAGCTTCTGTTGCGGCCGGAATTCTCAAGCTCAAGGACGCTTCCCTTGCCCTAGCGGCCGATCCCAACGGGATCACTCGCGGGGATTGCAGTTCTTTACTAGCAGAAGTCGCTTCTTACTTCGATCGAGCGGCGGCGGCAGTTTCCTGATGCTGTGACTTTCTTATCTCAATCCGATTAAACTTTTGTAGGAGCAATTCCATCCATGACCAAAACACCTTTAACCGAAGCGGTAGCTACTGCCGATTCCCAAGGCCGTTTTCTCAGCAGTGCTGAATTACAAGTAGCCTTCGGTCGTTTCCGTCAGGCCGCCATCACCCTAGAAGCGGTAAAAATCCTCGCCCAAAAAGCCCCCAGTTTAGCCCAAGAAGCAGCCAACGCTGTCTATCAAAAATTTCCCTACACCACCCAACTCCAGGGGCCGAACTATGCCTACGATGAGCGGGGGAAATCCAAGTGCGTTCGTGATATCGGCTACTATATCCGAATTATCACCTATGCCCTCGTGGTAGGCGGTACAGGCCCGATCGATGAATATCTGGTCGCTGGTTTGAGTGAAATTAATAGTGCCTTTGAACTATCTCCTAGCTGGTATATCGAAGCCTTAAAATACATCAAAACCAATCACGGATTAACTGGGGATGCTGCTGTAGAAGCTAATTCCTACATCGATTATGTGATCAACGCCCTTAGCTAATTTACTTCAACTTTACGTCAACATAAGCTCAAATCTCCTAAATTCACCTCGGGATGAGCGCCGAGGTTTTTTTGCGTCCGTCTAACTTAGCCATCCTCGCGACCCTACCCCAACAAAAAAACCATCTTGGGCAAGATGGTTAAACACAACGAGTATAGACCGACAAACTTGACTTCAGACCGCTTTTTCTGGCCCAGTAGCGACGGGCAGATCTGTGGTGCTGTACTCTGTCCAAGAACCCTCATAAATTCGCACCTTGGGATAACCGAGCAGATGTTTGAGGACAACATACTGTAAAGTCGCTTCCCGTCCCGTGCTGCAACTGACAATAATATTATCCGAGGGCTTGATGTTGCGTTGAGCAAGAATATTCCTGATTTCGTCTAAAGATTTCAATTTATGGGGATTTTTCAGGGATTCATCGGGATTATTCGCTTCGGTAAAAGTCGGCCAGGGTATATTTTTCGCCCCCGGAATATGACCATTTCTCAGCCAGATATCCTGTTTCCCCTGAAAAATTTCTTCGGGTCTAGGATCGATAAAAACCACATCCGGTTTGCCGATCAATTTCTCTACTTCTGCCAAAGTCACCCGAATCGAGGGATTATCACGGACAGTAAAGCTCCCTGGTTGATATTTAGGGAATTCTTTCGTTACCTTCTGTTCAGAAGCCTTATAACCCTTAAAACCACCATCTAAGACGGCCACATCTCGGAAACCCGATCGCTCGAGTAAATAGGCGACCATGGTTGCCCCCAAGACATCGCGACCATCGGAATATACTACCACTCGATCGCCATTAGTGATTCCCGCAGCGGCAAAGAGACTGCCAATTTTATCCTCTTGCCAATATTGAACCGGCAAAAATCCGTTCGGACCGCGAAAATTATTATCGGCTATATTCACCGCTTTCGGTAAATGACCGGTGATATATTCCAAAGGATTAATCCGCACATCGAGAATTTTTAACTTCGGATCGTTGAGATTTTGTGCTAACCAAACCGGCGATACAAAGTCTATCTTAGTCTCAGATTTAGACGTGGCCATCAGGGGCGATGACGGTGCTAAGGTAAAGGTTAAAATGCAGAGAAGAACTAAAGTGATAAAAGCAAGGGGACGGCTTTGAAACCGTCCCAGGAATAGACCCTTCCCTTTAGGCATTTTTGGTTTCATGATTCAGTGTCAGCGACGAATATCAAACGATAATTACTATAAGGCTTTGATTAGCTTTATCCAAAAATTTAGGTATAACGTGATATTTTTTTTTGCAGCAAGTAGGCCGATTAATTATTAATTTTCTCTTGGGTGTTGATCGCCTTGGGTGTCTCTAATAACTGTCGCCACCAGAGATGAACTAAGAGAGACCAAGCGATCGCTAAAAGCCAAGCGGCAAGGATATCGCTAGGAAAGTGAACTCCTAAATAAAGACGGGTCCAAGCAATAACCAAAACCAAGGGAATCCCCAGTAAAACTACCCCTAAAAACCAGCGCGTTCTCCAAGATAGGATCAGTAAAGAAACCACTAACAGGGAACTAAATAAAGCATGACCGCTAGGGAAGGCAAAATCATCGGGTAAGGGATAAAATAACTGCCAAAATTGCGGGCGATTCCGATGAAAAAGAATCTTGAGGTTATAACTAATTGCCCAACCTCCCGCCATGGTTACAAGGAGATAAGCGAATCCATACCAGTATTTTTTTAGGGCAAAAATCAGCAGTGAAATTGTCAGTATCGGGGCTACTCCCCAATAAGTACCTAATCCCGTTAGTTTTATGGCCAAAAAGTTTAGGTTTAAATTAGCGGTTTGATGAATAGATAACATCAGGGATTTTTCCCAAGCAAATCCTTGGGGATGCCGATCAATAGCGATCGCTAAATCCGTAAAACTTAGCGATGTTAACAAGATGGCTAAGAAAATTAAGCTATTGTTTAAGTAGGTTTTGGGAATCACGGGGAAAAAGTAGCGATCGAGGATAACAGGGGCATTTCTAAAACCTGAAAATGAATTAGGCCCAGAATAACTAAAGTGTAAACTGTCGAGGAAAGTAATCCATTTCTTAATTCTTTTGGCCAATTGCGTTCTTCTTTCTCTCCACCGATTAATTCTCTCGTCCCAAACTGCATCAGTAGGATTCCCACAAGATTAGATAACCAATAACCAACCACGGCTGCGGGGAGAAAAAAATCGGCGTGTAAGCAAGCAATTAAACGACCAAAACCGTAGGCGATCGGCAGATTAAAAATTAGATCGTTCCACCAACACAGGGGCGATAATAAGTAACCGATCAATACCAAGGTTCCGTTTTTTATTTTGTCAAGTAGATACATCTTTTTTTTAGTTACTAACTATTAGCTTTGTTTTTTTTTGCCATCAGCAATCAACTATCTCTGCTATCTAGGGTTTGCGGCAAAAAGTACGGGCGAAGCATTCGGATAGAAAATCTCCGGTTTCACCGATAGGTTATTGCCCGAATGCTTCGCCCCTACAGGACGCGGGCTGATGAAGACGCAAGGTTTTGAACGACGATTCTCTCAAAATCTTGCACCTGTGGGAGCAAGAAAAGCCACAAAACCCTTACCTTGCCTACATTTCACATTTATTCAGCAAGCCCTATCTAGCTGACAGCTGATGGCTCACTACTAATTAACGCTGAATTTGGTCAAAAATCGCCCCATCAGCGAAGAATTTTTTCTGTATCTCCTCCCAACTACCGATCGCCGTATAAGAGAACAGATTCGGCACTTTTGGGTATTGTTTACTAAACTCTTTAGCCACATTAGCATTAACCGGACGGAAACCCACCTTGGCGAATTCCCGCTGCGCTTCGGGAGTAAAGAGAAATTGGGCAAAAGCTGTCGCTACTTCCCGGGTTTTGCGTTTATCAACTATTTTATCCACTACGGCCACGGGCGGATCGATCGAAACATTGACCGGAGGAATAGTATAGGAAAAACCGGTTTCTCCTTTTTGACGGGCCAGAATCACCTCGTTTTCGTAGTTAAGCAGCACATCCCCCTGATCCTGTTTAAAGAAGACATCGCTGGCTTCCCGGGCATCTTTGGGTAGTACAGGCACGTTTTTATAGACATTGCGGACGAAACTGGTCGCTTGTGCTTGATTGCCGCCAGTTTGAGTTACCGCTCCCCACAGGGCCAGAAAATTCCAACGGGCCACCCCAGAGGTTTTCGGGTTGGCAGTAATCACTTTAATCCCCGATTTGGCTAGATCCGGCCAGTTGCGGATTCCTTTGGGATTGCCCTGACGAGTAACTAAAGCTACCACGGAACGAGTGGCGATGGCGTTATTGGGTAATTCTTTCTGCCAACCGGGGTTAACTAAACCCGCTTTTTGCAGGCGTTCCACATCGGAACCGATGGCCAAATTTACCACATCTGCATCTAATCCGTCGATAACAGCGCGGGTTTGGGAACCAGAGCCGCCATAACTCTGTTTAATCACTACATCCTGTTTTTTCTCTCTTTTCCATTTGTTGACGAATAGAGGAATGATTTTTGAGTAGGCCGATTGAGTCACCGCGTAGGAAACTAGGGTGATTTCCACGGTTTGTTGTTTAGCTTGCTGTTTATCCGGACTGGCCAGCAGATTACTCGATGCCGATAGGGGACTAGAAGCTAGTCCGATTCCCGTTGTGACGACGGCAGCCGTAGCTAGAGAAATAAAAGGTAAGAGGGTTTTCGGTTTTGGGGATCTAGGATCAGGGATCACGATGTCATCGGCTCCTTTGTTTATTTATGGGAGATTGCTAGGTATTTTCTCTCGAATTGTATTCTATACGAAATAAAAAACATTTTCAATACATCGAAGAAAAAATATACTGTTTGGGTTAGATGCAAAGAAATCAAGCCATTAATGGCTTGATTAGCTGAAAAAACTGGAAATATTCGATTTATACGGCTTAAATGTGCCTTTAAATTTGTATGAAGCCTCTTTATGCTTGCAGAATAGAGATTTTATCGTTTTTATGGAGAGGAAAGAATTTTTTAGCGATCAAAAACCTCTCCCTAGGTGGGTTCACTGGTGAGGTTAGCGGACTTTAGCAACTATTACCCTAAAATTGAAGCGGTCTAACGACTTCCATCAATGTGCATGGTGCGTTCCCCAAAATCTATTGGTGGAGCAGTAGGACTTGCATTAGGGAACGCACCCTACGGCTTACGCGACCAGATCAGTGTACTGCTACGCCGTGCCTTCGGCATCGCACCTAACCTCACAGCTTCAATCAATGTGCAGGGTGCGTTCCCAAAAATCTATTGGTGGAGCAGTAGGACTTGCATTAGGGAACGCACTTTACAAGATCGGCGATCGCACTTATCGACCTCGCCCTGGCTTGCAGTCGGCAAAACTTAATGCTTCTGTGTCTAAAAAACTGGCGATCGCCATCTCAAGAATCGCTTCAACGGGATAATCAATTTCAGTAGCGCGAGCAATCAAAGCATCCTGAATCCAGTCTGGTAAGCGTCTTAAAATAATTTCTGCATCAGTGGACGAGATTTGCTCTGAAAGTTTCGCTTGCATGGGTTAGGACTCCATCGGAATTTGAACATTATACGGTGGCTCAGTCGCTCTCAAAATGATCGCCTCTAGTTCTAATAGTAGCGCAGGGTTTTTCCAGTAAGGTATTGTCTGCACTGCTAGGCGTACATCTTCGCTGTTGTATTGATCCAGCCAAGCCCACAAAAAAGCTTTGTGTCCACCTTTAAAACGACCTCGTAAACTTTTGGTTTTACCAATGTAAAGCAATCCCTGATATCTATGCCTGACTGCGTAAATGCCAGGAAAATCAGGAATGTCGCTAAAATCCCGGCTCAAGGGTTGGCATTGTCAGATCAGAATGGGAAAGATGCAATGCAATCCTTGTTATCAAAGTAATTTCAGTTCCGGTGCTGATTCTGACTATCTTTCAATTTGACAACGCCTTTTTCTAACTAGAGACTATGACAAAGGTTTAATTGTCACTAATCCCCCAGCAAAACCCTGAATATTCAACTCATAGCCATCAAGTAAACCCATACCAACTAATGGATCTGTCTCTGACTCATTGATTTCAATAGATTTGATCTGACCATCCCAGATCACAGTTGCCTCAAATACGTTAAACATACAGAGGCTTCCATCGCCCAAGATTCCCTCTTCTTGCATATACCACGTTAATCCTAGGGTTGTAATGATAGCAGAAGGCAACGTGAGAAATCCAGTGTAACCAGTGTCAATAACTGCTTTAATCGCTTGCCTCTGGTGATTTTCGCCTAGCACTACGAATTGAATAATTGCTTCTCGGCGCGAATTGACGCTCCCCATCATCATGGCGACACACTGGGGGAACGAAAGCCAAAACGATGGACGGCACGATGTCCAATGCGAATACCAAATATTTGTGCATCAGGAAAACGTATTAACAGTTGTTTAGCAGCTGTTAGGCTGTCGTCAGCCACTTCAAAAGCCCCTGTTTCGATGTCTATTGCTACAATCTTCCCATGATTCCCTTCCTCGATTTGGGAGCGTACCTGAGACTCATAGACTTCGTGTCCACGTCGGGCAAATTCTTCTTTGCTGTAGCGGGGTTGTCGAACTGTCATTGAAGCGACCCTGTGGCAACTTTTGCCCCTCTATTTTAACCTAAACATTGGGAATCTTCGCTAACATTCCTCAACAGTCATTATGGTCAATGGTTTCACCAGACAAATATTGGTCAATTTTTTCTGACCAATCAGGTTCACCCTGTAATTGCAGAGACTGAGCAGTTTTCAGAAACGTTTTAGGTGGTTTTACTTCATTGGGTAAAACACTTTCAATGATAATTGTCACCCTCGTGCCTGCGGCTAGGTTTAAGGGTTCTTCCAGTTGAAGGGCTGTCCCATCAAATACGGCTTCGAGTGCTTGAGGCATTATTTTCTAACTGCTGAGGACGGACTATCTATTAGGGGTCGAGAAAATCGTCACCGACCTCCCCTCCCATTCAGAACCGTGCATGAGACTTTCACCTCACACGGCTCCTAGTTTGACTGTTCCCTTGTTAAGGATACCGCTTGACTTCTTTTGGTTGTCTTTGTATTATCTACATTAACGTCAGATG
>NZ_JADBVM010000188.1:0-3525 GCF_020244875.1 Microcystis sp. M44BS1 | reverse complement strand
AATCATAGTCCATCATTCAATCATTATAATCATAGTTTAGACATTGGATTGTCTAAAAACAACCCAATCATAGTCGCTCATTCAATCATTATAATCATAGTTTAGACATTGGATTGTCTAAAAACAACCCAATCATAGTCGATCATTCAATCACTCTCAATCATAGTTTAGACATTAGATTGTCTAAAAACAACCCAATCATAGTCGATCATTCAATCATTATAATCATAGTTTAGACGGTATTGCAATTAAGGATTACCCGAAATAACAAACCTACCCACTGCCACTAAAAACCCTCCTACCGCCGTAATTAAAATACCAATTAATGTCCAAATTTGAGCCTGTTGTGAACCTTTAATTGCCTTAACATCTTCCCTAACCGCATTGATTTCTCCTCGTAGGGAATTAATCTCCACCTTTAATACCTGTCTTTCCCCCTTAGCTTCTGTTAACTCAATTTTGATGTCTGTAACATCTTTTTGTAAATTCTCTAATTTGTGATTAATTTGGGCTAAAATTTCCCCTAGGTTTTGTTCAATTATTACTGACATTTCTATTTTTCCTCATAATCAAAAAGCTCCCCGCATCATTCACCCTAAAACTCAAAATTGTTAAGCCAGTTTTTGGATAGCAAAGAATAATAAATTTTATCGTTTTCACAAGGCATTTTTGGGGACTACAGTTCCAAAATTCGGGCTAGTCAAAGACTAAACCCGAACTTGACCGAGTTTTTTAATCCTCTAAACTAATCTTGACCGGATTAACTTTCCAAATCTCTTGACAATACTCCCAGATTGTGCGATCGCTAGAGAATTTGGCCATACGAACCGAGTTAAGAATCGACATCCGCGTCCACTTGTCTCGATCGCGATAAGCTTCACTTACCTGTTCCTGACAATCAGCGTAGGATTGATAATCAGCTAAAAGCATATACTGGTCATCGTAGAGGAGAGAATCAACGATCGGCCTGAATAATTCTGGGTCACCATGGCTAAAATAACCACTCTTAATTCGATCGATCACTCCCTTCAATTCGCGATTATTTTTGTAATAGCTCATCGGTTCATAACCGTGTGCTTTCTTAGCATAAACTTCTTCTGCTGTCAAGCCAAAAAGGAAGAAATTTTCTGCCCCTGCTTCCTCGCGAATTTCGATATTAGCGCCGTCCAGAGTCCCAATGGTGAGGGAGCCATTCATGGCAAACTTCATGTTACCAGTTCCAGAAGCTTCCTTACCCGCCGTAGAAATCTGTTCGGAAAGATCCGCCGCTGGATAGATGCGTTGACCCAAAGAAACGTTAAAGTTAGGCAGGAAAACCACTTTTAAACGACCTCTGACATCAGGATCCTTATTCACAATTTCAGCCACAGCATTAGTTAACTTAATAATTAACTTCGCCATAAAGTAGCCGGGGGCTGCCTTACCACCAAAGATAAAAGTGCGCGGCACAATATCGATCTGAGGGTTCTGTTTAATGCGATTATAAAGGGCGATAATGTGCAGAACTGCCAGATGTTGGCGTTTGTATTCGTGAATCCGTTTTACCTGCACATCGAAAATCGAATTAACATCCACCTCAATATTGCGGGTTTTCAGCATATAAGCCGCTAAATCGGCCTTATTCGCCTGTTTAATTTCATACCAACGCTGACGAAATTCAGGATCATCAAGGTATTGTTCCAGTTTTCGCAATTCCTTCAGGTCTTTTAACCAATTATCGCCGATTTTTTCGGTAAATAGTGCCGATAATTGGGGGTTGCTCAATAAAATCCACCGGCGCGGGGTGACACCATTGGTTTTATTGTAGAATTTTTCTGGCCAGAGCATGGCAAACTCTTTCAGGGTGTCTTTTTGCAGTAACTCGGTGTGTAAAGCGGCAACTCCGTTAATCGAGTGACTACCCACACAGGCTAAATTAGCCATGCGAATTTGTTTATTACCCCAACCAGCTTCTTCAACTATCGACAATTTGCCCAATAATTCCTCGTTATCGGGAAACCAAGTCCGCACATCGTCGAGGAAAAAGTGATTGATCAGGTAGATAATTTCTAGATGTCGGGGCAGCAATTTCCCGAGCAGATCCGCCGACCAACGTTCTAGGGCTTCCGGCAATAGGGTATGATTGGTATAAGCGAAGGTTTTTTGGGTAATTGTCCAAGCTTTTGACCATTCTAAGCCGTTTTCATCCACTAACAAACGCATTAACTCAGCGATCGCAATGGCGGGGTGAGTGTCGTTCAGTTGAATAGCGGCGGTTTCGTGGAAATTTTGCAGATTTTTGTGGCTTTTTAGGTGAATGCGAATTAAATCTTGCAGGGAAGCGGCCACAAAAAAGTATTGTTGGGCCAGACGTAATTCGCGACCGGCGGGGGTGTTATCGTTGGGATAAAGGACTTTAGAAATGGTTTCCGCGTCCATTTTTTCAGCCACGGATTGATCGTATAACCCGGCGTTAAAAGCCTCAAAATTAAACGATTCACTCGCTTCTGCTTTCCAGAGACGCAAAGCGTTCACCGTGTTGGTTTTATAACCCGGGACGGGGGTATCGTGGGGAATGGCTAAAACCCGACGTTCCGGCAGCCATTGTACCCGTTCCTGTCCCTTATCATCGTGATAGATTTCCGTCCGTCCCCCCAGTTTTACTTCCACACTTTCATCGGGACGGGGTAATTCCCAAGGATTGCCGAAGCGTAGCCAGTTATCGGGGATTTCCACCTGCCAACCGTTTTGGATCATTTGATGGAAAATGCCAAATTCGTAGCGGATACCGTAACCGATGGCGGGAATTTCCAGGGAAGCCAGAGAATCAAGGAAACAAGCCGCTAAACGCCCTAAACCGCCGTTTCCGAGGCCGGGATCTGGTTCCTGTTCGATAATTTCCTCAAAATCAAGACCTAATTCCTCGATCGTGTCTTTCATTAGGTCATAAATACCCAAATTAGCCAGATTATTACCTAAATACCGCCCCATGAGAAATTCGGCCGAGAAATAGCAGACGAGTTTAACTTTTTCTTGTTTGTAGGTGTCGGTGGATTTCAGAAAACGACGCAGCAGGCGATCGCGAACGGTGTAGGCAAGGGCGACATAGTAATTGTAGGGACTAGCATTAGTGCGGTTAACCCCTTGCAAATAAAATAGATTGTCCAGAAAAGCCCGTTTTAGGGTTTCGGGACTCATGCCCGTGCGATCATCTTCAACTAAAGTGGGGCATTGAAGTGCTTCAGGCCCATCAGCTAGGGTATAGGTTGTCTCCATGGGTTTTTGTTGTCCATATATTCGGGAGTCGATCGCCGATCAGACCTGATGACGATATCCTTTATAGTTTACTTGTTACCTTTTGGAGAGACTCAGACATTTAGATTTCTATTGGTTTTGAGGGGAGCAGCGATCGCAATTGCCGACAAAAAAAGGGTGAACCCTGTCCACCCTCCCACAATTATTCACAAAAAAAGCTTAATAGCGTTTTTTTCTGTCACCACCACCACCATTGAAGGGCGCACGCTCTTCACGATCGCGGGCCTCGTT
>NZ_JADBVM010000187.1:0-7588 GCF_020244875.1 Microcystis sp. M44BS1 | reverse complement strand
TTAAGTCGCAGTAAACGGGACTGATGAGATATCTAGATAGTGTCCTCGATTCAAGCGGCCATGTCTAGCCCCTAGCCCCCACAGCTTAAACTGTCTGGTTTGTCAAGTACAATTTATACAAAATAAGTGCGATTGCCCTGGAATTGAGAGGTTTTCTTTAACATATTTATTCGCTCAAACCAAGCTAGAGACTGCACCTAGTTTTTTACACACAATTCCTGATGCTTTAAAATAGCTTCTGATACCTCAATGAGCAGAAAAGCGATCGCATCTTGATGATCCACGTCGGTTAAAATGGTTTCGAGGGTGCTAGGGGTGGGAATTTCGTCCCCATCTGCCAACATGAAGGAAATATGACCTTTTAAGGCTTCAGTTGCCATTTTTTTCGCTTCTTCGATGGTTTCTCCTGCACTAATACAACCGGGAAAGTCATAAAATTGTACCCCATAATCACTATGGTTATCTTTATGAACGGTGGCTAAATAAGTAATCATTGATTTCTCCTTTATCTTAATTTAATACCTGCTTGTTTTTCGATACTGATTAGGGTTTTAAGGGGAATATCCTTTTTAGGGTGAGGAACAGTCACTTTCCCTTTTTTATGGGGATGTTTAAAATGATGATGACTTCCTGTTGTACCTACTTGATACCATCCCTCATCCTTCAGTTTTTTGATAATTTCTCGACTTTCCATAATTGATGATTTCTACTTCACCCCCCTAATTCGCGTAAAAGTTGCATCACTTTTTCATAAGTTGCCATATTATTCTGTTGGTAGAATATTATAGCCGCTTGTTGTAGATTAATTTTGGCTTTTTCGGTTTGTTTTAATTTGGCATATAAAACACCACGACTACGGATTATAGTAATCATAGCAATTACCGTAGGTTGGGTTGAGGCACGAAACCCAACAATACACCCAAGGAAACCCAACAAAAAGATTCAGACAGATTTAGGTGTTGGGTTTCGCTTTTCCCTGAGAATTGAGAGATTTTCTTTAACATATTTATTCGCTCAACCCAACCTACGAACTCTACAGTAGGTTGGGTTGAGGCACGAAACCCAACAATACACCCAAGGAAACCCAACAAAAAGATTCAGACAGATTTAGGTGTTGGGTTTCGCTTTTCCTGGGAATTGAGAGGTTTTCCTTAACATATTTATTCGCTCAACCCAACCTAAGAAACTACTACAGTTGCGAGAACAGTTTTCGAGTATCAGCGATGATTTGATCACCCCAGAGATTTTTTTGCAGGGTTTCAACCTGAGCAAATTCAGGGTCGATTTTAAGCGCACTTTTAGCAAGTTTGATCGCTTTCCCCGTATTGCCTTGACGGTAGAGAGTAACAGCGAGAGCCAGTTGATTTTCAGCAGATTGGGGGTTAATTTCCAGACTTTTTTGAAATTGGCTACTGGCCAAATTTAGATCGCCTTGTTCGTAATAAATTAAGCCAATATTGGTAATCGCAATCAGATTTTTTTCGTCCAGTTCGAGAACTTTTTGATAGTCTTGGAGAGCTTCGGGATAGCGTTTTTGTCTTTTGTAAATGTCTCCCCGGAAACTATAAGAGTCCTTGAGCTTGGAATCGAGAGCGATCGCCTGATTAAAATCCGCTAGAGCTAAATCCCATTTTTGAGTTTGATAGTAAAGCATTCCTCGCGTAGAGTAAAATGAAGCATTGTCTCGCTTAAGCTCGATCGCCTGATTAAAATCCGCTAGAGCTAAATCCCATTTTTGAGTTTGATAGTAAAGCATTCCTCGCGTAAAGTAAAACGAAGCATCATCCGGCTTAAGCTCGATCGCCTTATTAAAATCTGCTAGAGCTAAATCCCATTTTTGCCATTCTAGGTACTTGAGGCCGCGTACGAAGTAGGCACTGGGAAATTGCTTGATCTCGATAACTTTCGTGATATCTGCAATCGCTAAATCCCATTTCTTTTGTTGATCATAAATAATATAACGTTGTAAATAAGCCGACCAGTATTTCGGATCGAGTTCGATCGCCCGACTGTAATCAGCTAAGGCGATATCCGATTTTTGCTGTTGTCGGTAAATTTCCCCACGGTTGTAATACAGTTCTGCATCGTTACCATTAAGCTCGATCGCCTTGTTATAATCGGCGAGGGCGAGATCGAGTTGATTTTGATTGCGATAAATATCTCCCCGCATTCGATAGGCTAACTTGAAATAGGGATTAATTCGGATCGCTTGGCTTAAATCGGTGAGGGCGAGATCCCATTCTTTTCGATCCCAGTATAAAACTGCTCTAGATCCGTAAGCGAATTCGGGGGATGGCGAGAGTTCGATCGCCTTGTTAAAGTCAGCAAGTGCGAGATCCCACTTTTGTTGTTGAGAATAAACATTTCCTCGATTGACATAACTACTAAAATAACCGAGTTCGATCGCCTTGTTAAAATCAGCGAGAGCGAGATCCCACTTTTTCTGGTTAGTGTAAAGAGTTCCCCGCAACTGGTAACCGTTGCCGGAATTCGGATCGAGTTCGAGCGCTTTATTAAAATCCCCTAGGGCTAGGTCCCATTCTTGCCGCTCCGAATAGAATCGCCCGCGACTCTCATAACCGAAGCCGGAATTCGGATCGAGTTCGATTCCTTTCCGATAATCCGCTAGAGCTAAGTCCCATTTTTGCCAGTTTTCGTAGGCTAAACCGCGCATTAAATAGGCGAGAACGGAATAGGGATTGATTTCGATCGCTTTTGTGAGATCGGCGATCGCTAACTCCTCTTCACTTTGAAAATTATAAAAAACACCTCTCATTTCATAAGAGCTAGGATCATTAGGATCAATGGTAATCGCTTTGTTAAAATCCGCTAGGGCTAAATCCCATTGTTTTCGCTCCGTGTAAAAAATTCCCCGGGACCGGTAGGCTGCCGCGAAATTAGCATCGATCTCGATGGCTCGGTTATAATCAGCCAGGGCTAAATCCCATTCTCTCCGCTCTTCGTACACATCGGCGCGAGCCATATACGCCCTAGAATTATTCGGATTCAACGTCAGAGCTTGATTATAATCGGCTAAAGCGAGATCCCATTTTTTTAGATCGCTGTATGTACTCCCGCGATTGCTATACCAACTGGAGCGAGGAGCGATTTCTATAGCGCGGTTAATCGCTGCTAAGGCTCGATCGTACCGTTTTACGTTTCGTAGTACCGACGATAGACTATTGTAATAGTTGGGATTCTGGGGAGAGATTTTGATCGCTTGTTCAAAACTATCGATCGCTTTTTCGGATTGATTCATCTTCGCATAAAATACACCCTGATAATTTAAAATTTCCCCATGAAATTCCGAACCTTTCTCGCGAGCGGGTAGGGTGGCGAGGGCTTGCTCGAGGGCTTCGATCGCTTCTCGATCTTTGTATTTGGGCCCGTAAACCCTTGCCTTACCGTACCAAGCTAAATAGGTGTATTCGGGATTGTTTAATTGTATCGCCCGATCGAAGGCTTGCAGGGCCCGATCGTCTTTTTTCAAGCGCCAGAGTTGATTTCCCCGCTCGATCCAGATGTCTTCGGAGGCGTTGGTTTCCGGTACTTCTACACTGACAAGAGTGCGATCGATCTCCTGCTGTTGTTGTGCTGTTAACTGGGGTTGAGCGGTAACGAAAGAAGATAATTTAACTCGAAATCTTTCCTGTAAACCGATAAAACTACTAATCGGAATCCCTAAGCTAAAACCTAGCTGAATTTTACCCTTAACCCCCTCGGAGCGCCCGTGAATACCGATCACCTGTCCGGCAGCGTTTAAGACTGGGCCGCCGCTCATACCGCCGAAGGTAATACTGGTATAAACCATATCGTAACCGCCGCTCAGGGAACTAACCCTGATCGATGCCCCACTTTGGGTAATCGTAAAATCACTCTGTCGCGTGGCGAGAAGTCCTTCCTCCTGACTTTTGACAGCACCGCCGCTAAAGAGCCATCCCGCTTGTTTATCGCCGATTTTGGGAAATCCCGCCACAAAAACGGGACTCTCTCGATTGGGGCTATAGTTGGCGATTTCTGCGACCGGATAATTCTCGTTACTCTCGAAGGTAAAAATGGACAGATCGACCCCTTCCTGTCGAATAATGGTTTTTCTGTCGAGGGGAAGGGTTTTGCCGTCCTTGGTGGTGAGGGTATAGGTGTAATCGGCACAGGTTTTCTCCTCGGCGATTTTCTCACAGAGGACGTGGTCGGCGGTTAGGACGGTGTAGATTTTTCCCTGCTGGGCGATAATGACACCGCTACCGTTGGACTGACTGCTACTATTGATCCGCACGGTGAAACCCTTGGCTTTTGTTTCTAATTGGGCGATATAGCCGGTATAGGTGGGGTTTTCGATGCCCCGCGAGCTTTTCGGTAAGGGTAATTGGTACGCGGTCAGGATTTCGGGCTTGATGTAGGTTAATAGGGTATTGATGGGAATGCCCCAGTTAACCGCTCTCATCTGTTGGATTTCTGCGTCTGTGGGTTTTGTGCCGTCTTCGTAGGTGTAGTTAGAGAGAATCGGATGGGCCGATCGCCCGTTAATACCGATTAACTCCCCCTCGACAAAAATGCCGCCGCCACTCATTCCCTGCACGATCTCGCCACTATAACCGACGCTGTAGCCTTCCAGGAGGGGTCGATCGCTCACCTGTTCGATCTTTCCTGTCGTCACCCGATACTGCCCCGTTTCGGCAACATATCCCGCAGCCACCACTTCTAAACCGCTACTGTCTTGATTGGGGGTAAACCGCGCGATGGTGGCGATCGAATAATCCCGGGTATCGCTAAACTCCAGCAGAGCGAGATCTTGATTCTCCGATAGGGAATTGGGGACGATGCGGGCCGCACGGCTGTGGCCGTCGTAAGTTTGTAGCTGTAGGGTTTTCGTGTTGCGGATAACGTGGGCGTTGGTTAGGACAAGGTAATTATCGCCTTTTTTAGCAATAATCGTCCCCGATCCCCGATTTGTCTCGGTAGTAATCTTAACGGTGACTCGTTGTAGGATTTGCTCCTCGGTAAGCGCCCGATCGCCCTGTGCCGTCAGAATGGGATCATTAGAAATATTTCCGGCAGCCGGGGTAACAAGGGTTAACCCGGGTTGAGGCAGTAGGGAGAAAAGAAGGATGAGGGCGATCGAAGGTTTGATCATGGCTGTTACCTTGCTATTTTAAGTATTAATTACCGTCGATTGGATTGACGTAAGGAAACCCAACAAAAAGATTCAGACGGATTTAGGTGTTGGCTGTTGGGTTTCGCTTTTCCTGGGAATTGAGAGGTTTTCTTCAACATATTTATTCGCTCAACCCAACCTACGAAACTGATTCTAGATGCCTTAAAATCTGTTCTTTCAAATCATCCAAATAATTTTCTACCACCTCCCAAACTGTATTAAGGTCAATTCCCCCTAAATAATCATGTACTAAAATATTCCTAAAACCAGAAATATTACGCCAGTCAACATCGGGAATATTTGCCTTTAATTCCTCCGAAAGCCTTTGAGTTGATTCTGCCAAAGTTTGTAAACGTCTAATGATAGCATCGCTGATCATTAAATTAGCAAAAAACTCCTGTTTTCCGCCTTGGGAATACTCCTTAATTTTATCAATACAGTCTAAAATGTATTCAAGATAAACTTGATCTTCATTCATAACTTAATTGCCTCCTTTAAGATTCGCTGTTTAATTAGATGATGAAGGCTTTTTTCAGTTACCACATCCACTTTACACCCTAAGAGAGCCTCTAAATCAACTAATAATCCACCGGGAAACCAAGGGGATGTTTTAGCTAAATCATAATCAATTAAAAAATCAATATCACTATTTTCGGTTTCCTCTCCTCTAGCAACGGAACCAAATACACGCACATTAAAAGCACCATGTTTGGTGGCAATTTGTAGGATATCCTCTCGTTTGTCTTGTATGAGTTGTTTTAAGGTCATAAAATAACATCCATCCCGAAGGTTTTTAATGAACAATTAACAGACTAGACTAGAAAAAACTAACTACTGATAATTCACACTCCCACTTATACTAAATCCGTTGAGTATAGGCTACATATCAGGATAGCCAAAAGGCAACCCCCCCACCCCCCCCGACATCGGGGGGGCGCGGGGCAAGAGGCAAAAGGAGGAATAAATAATCAGTCTTTAATAACTGGATTTAGTATTATCCCCCTAATTTGCGTAAAAATTGCATCACCGTTTCATAAGTTGCCATATTATTCTGTTGGTAGAATATTATAGCTGCTTATTCTAGGTCAATTTTGGCTTTTTTGGTTTGTTTTAATTTAGCATATAAAAGACGACGACTACGGACTTTATGAACGGTGGCTAAATAAGTAATCATTGATTTCTCATTTCAGGTTCGCATTAGATTATATTCTTCGCGGATTGATGAAGTTAGAGATTCCACTAAGATTAATTTATTAATTTTTCCTCAATTGACAGGGTTTTTCCTTGTTTAATTAATGTTTGTAAAGACATTTTTTGCAAATCAAATTCAGGCACAAGTAGAGCCAATTCTTGTGTTTGTTGATTTTGTAAGTCAGTAATTAATTCTTGTAAAAATAGAGAATCATTACTTAAGTCTGAAATTTCATCTTCATAGTTTTCGAGAGCTTCTATTTGTTGAATACGGTCACTATAATTTTTGAGAAGGGATTCGAGAGCTTCGATAATAAATTGGATGTCTTTAAATGATAGAGTTTTCATAGTTTACCTCAACTTACACGATAAAAAAATTCACCAATTACCCTTAAGGCTTGTTGATAGGTTTCTATTGACATGGGAAATAAGGGTTTCCATAACCAGTGATTACCTCGATCATTAATTAATTCTAGCTCACTGGGAATAGAAATTCCCCGATCTAGTTTCCACCAGTTGTTTCCTATTCCCTGAACGGAAGAGGTTTTCTTTAACATATTTATTCGCTAAAACCAACCTAGAAACTACGGGCGCTCACTACTTAATTTAATCACTTGTTGCTCAGGAAATTTAAGGGTAAGTTCCCATTCTCCCCCTAATTCCCTCATCATACGGGTTAAATTTTCTAGGGTAAGATGTTGTTTTAAATCATCCGATTTTGCTGAAAAACATGGCTGTTCACTTTCGCTTTCCGTGATTTCTTCTGAAGAAAGTCCTAGGCGTTGACGAAGTTCATCAATGATTTGCATTTCTTGTAAAAGCTCTTGGGTTTTAGCTTCAATTTTTGCCCTTCTTTCAGAGGGCAGTTTATCCATTTCTTCATCAAAGGTAATCATAGATTTTGCTCCGTTAAGGTTTTTAAATAGGCTTCAAATCTTTTTTCGGCGATGGGAATGTTTTTTTCATACCATCTTTTATCGCCAGTTTTATTTCCTCCTACTAGCTAAAGTCGATTGGATTGACGTAAGGAAACCCAACAATAGACCCAAGGAAACCCAACAAAAAGATTCAGACGGATTTAGGGGTTGGGTGTTGGGTTTCGCTTTCCCTGAGAATTGAGAGGTTTTCCTTAACATATTTATTCGCTCAACCCAACCTACAAAACTGTAGGTTGGGTTGAGGCACGAAACCCAACCATAAACCCAAGGAAACTAAAGTAGGTTGGGTTGAGGCACGAAACCC
>NZ_JADBVM010000186.1:0-9723 GCF_020244875.1 Microcystis sp. M44BS1 | reverse complement strand
TCAATTGTCTATCTTTTGGTATTAACCTATTTGTGCCTTAAGTCCTTTCCTGTATGAATTTCAGCTACTTTTGAGCGTAGTTGCTCTCATCGAATTTTATTTTAAGTTAATTATTTGCATAACAATTCCCGAAGAGCCAAATTTGACAAAAAGAGAAAAGTGTGCAAGATGGCTCAAGGGGGTTCTATGGGGGGACTAATTGTTTAGATATTCGTAGTTGGCAATGTCCTAAGTGTGGAGAAACCCACGATAGAGACATCAATGCCGCAATTAAGTGCGATTCGTTCAGTCGAAACCTAGAAATAGGGGGATGACTGGCTTCTGTTGAGTAACCCTAACTGGGTTGAGTACGCACTTTAATCCTCAGCAGATGACAACTTCATAACCTTGTAAGTGAGGGCTAGTATCCTAGAAACCCCAAGTCTTACCTTCCAGACGCAGGAATGAAAGCAAACGCCCTTACGGTAGCGACTAGCCATCAATCCGTAAAGCAGGGAATCGAGCGGAAAAAGCGACTTATAGCCTAAATAAGTCAACCGTAAGCAAGTTCCTATGGATAACGAAAGTTAAGTCATCGTCCGAATTACCGTTACGGCGAAGCAGTGAAATAAGGCTGACACACTGCCAGTACCAAAAGGTCAATAGTATAGGGTGGTATAAGGATTTGTATCGATATACCAAGCGTTACCCAAAAACTCGGTAAAAAGATGACATCCTAAAGGGAACAAACCAAAGGTTATGAGGAACGAAGTAACCCGATTATTACTCTTTAGTAAAGGTCGAAAACTAAGAGCAGTCAGCTAAGACGAAAACTCGGCAATACAGCAGGTAATAGTAGGGAAAGATTGAGTCAAAAGCCAACGCCTATTTGTAACGAATAGGATAGGCAGACGGACTCACGATTACAGGGAATGAAAAGTTGTAAGTAGTAATGTAAAAGTTATGACCACTGTTCAACAGATGGATAAATGGAAGACTTGGCAAGACATCAATTGGAAAAAGGTTGAACGTCAGGTTTTTAAGTTACAAAAACGAATTTTCAGAGCGTCTAGTTGTGGAGATGTCAAGAAGGTTCACAGACTCCAAAAATTATTGTTAAAGTCCTACAGTGCTAAAGCGTTAGCGGTGCGTAGAGTAACCCAAGACAATCAAGGAAAGAAAACCGCAGGTGTGGATGGAGTTAAATCTCTAACCCCAAAACAACGGTTAACCCTAATGACTGAACTAAACTTGGGAACAAAGGTCAAACCCACACGCCGAGTATGGATTCCCAAACCCAACGGCGAAAAACGACCTTTAGGAATACCTACCATGAAAGACCGTGCCTTACAAGCACTAGCTAAACTGGTACTAGAACCAGAGTGGGAAGCCAAATTCGAGCCTAACAGCTATGGATTTAGAGTAGGACGCTCTTGTCACGATGCTATAGCAGGGATATTCCAAGCCATTAACAAAAAGGCAAAGTATGTTCTTGATGCAGATATAGCTAAATGCTTTGACCGCATTGACCATCAAAAACTGTTAGAAAAACTTAACACCTACCCAACCATGAGGAAACAAATCAAATCATGGTTAAAAGCAGGAGTCATAGACGACAAACAGTTATTCCCAACCTCAGAAGGTACAGCGCAAGGCGGAGTTTTATCGCCATTATTGGCAAATATAGCACTTCATGGGTTAGAGGAATTGGTTATGAATCTAGCACCCTCATTTGACATGAAACGCAAAGACGGGACACAAATGAGTGTTAGAGACAAAATAAAATCAGTGACCTTAATCCGATATGCAGACGATTTTGTGGTACTACATGAAAACCTAGGGGTTATTCTCCTAATCAAAAAGGAAATAGAGGGATGGTTACAAAACATCGGACTTGAGTTAAAACCAAGTAAAACAAGAATAGCCCACACACTGAGAGAACATGAAAGCGAACAAGCTGGATTCGACTTTCTAGGGTTTAATATAAGACAATTTCCCGTCGGTAAATACACCTCGGGAAAAGTCAGAGGTAATCTGCTTGGTTTCAAAACAATAATAACCCCTAACAAAGAGAGTCAAATAAGACACTATAGAGAACTTAAACGCATCATAAACACCAGCAAGGGAATCAACCAAGCTGAACTCATTAAAAGGTTAAACCCTGTAATAAGAGGATGGTGCAATTACTTCTCAACAGTGGTTAGTCAGAAAATCTTTGAAAGATTAACCCACATCCTAGGGCATAAACTCATCAAATGGGGGATAAAACGCCATCGAAACAAAGGAAGAAAGTGGATTTCTAAAAGACACTTTCACACAATAGGTGGCAATAACTGGGCTTTCACAACCAGAGAAGAAAATAATCCTCTAAGGTTGTACGAACATAGAGAAACGGAAATCCGACGCTATGTGAAGGTCAAAGGGAACGCCTCACCCTACGATGGAAACCTAGTTTATTGGAGTTCAAGAATGGGGACTCATCCCGAAATGCCAACAGAAATTTCAAAACTGTTGAAAAAGCAAAAAGGGAAATGTACTCACTGTGGACACTTCTTAAGAGATGGGGATTTAATGGAGATAGACCACATCACCCCTAAATCACTAGGGGGGAATAACAGTTACAATAACCTCCAACTTCTTCATCGACATTGCCATGATGAAAAGACAGCCAATGATGGCAGTCTAGGCAACAAATCTGACTGCAATAGTGTCAAGCCAGAACCGCCCATACCAGATAATTACATCTGGGTAAAGGATATGTTGGTAATGACGTAGGAATGACAAACCCCGTGTAGTTGAGGAGCGGAATGACGAGAAATTGTCACGTTCCGTTTTGTAGAGCAGTAGGAGAGGCGACTCTCTTACTGACTTTAATTATTCGACCCCGGAAGGTTTACGAATTTTGGCGGTAGGGCATACCGCTACTGCTTTGCTGAGGGAGAGTAAGACCAAGTAAAGGCACTGCTTTTGCAAGGCATCTCCCCGTGAATGAAGAATCCCTCGCAGGAGTGCTTCGGGGAGTGTCAACGACGCTACGAGTCCTGAAAAGATTTTCGTCCCTGCTCAATCAAGGTATGAAAACTCACATCTGATGACTGATCACTGATCACTGACTGCCGATTACTGATTTGACATTTGGGCGGTGATTACGGTGAGATCGATCGCCCTTTCACCCCTTCTGATTCTTAGGGGTAAAGATTGACCGATCCCGGTTTTTTCCACCATTTCCTGTAACTCACCGCCATCGCTAACCGGTTGATTATTAGCTTTAACAATCACATCCCCGCGACGGATCCCAGCTTTTTCGGCGGGGGTATTGGGTAGGACTTTCACCACCAAAATTCCCGCCACTTCCGGCACGATCAGGGGAGAATTGGGGTTTTGATTATTCGCCCGGGCTAAATCGGGAGTTAGATTAACCATCTGCACACCGATATAGGGATGGGCCACCTTTTGACCTGATTCTAGGGTCGCTTGTAACTGCTTGGCCCGGTCGATGGGAATGGCAAAACCGATCCCCATGGCATCAGCACGAATCGCCGTATTGATGCCGATGACTTCTCCTTGGGAGTTGAGTAAAGGACCGCCGGAATTGCCCGGGTTAATAGCGGCATCGGTTTGAATAAAATCAATGCGTTTATCGGGAATACCCGCCTTAGCCGCCGAGCGCCCGATCGTGCTAATAATTCCTAAAGTTACCGTATTATCTAGACCGACGGGATTGCCTACTGCGATCGCCCAGTCCCCCACTTGTATGGATGAGGAATTGCCGAGGACGGCTACAGGTAATTTTTCCCCTTGGGGATTAATTTTCACCACGGCTAAATCAGTGATCTCATCAGTACCGCGTACTTCCCCCTTGAAGCTACGACCATCTTTTAAAGTTACCGTTACCTTATCGGCATTATCGACCACATGGGCATTAGTTAAGATTAAACCACTGCCATCGATAATAAAACCCGATCCCTGGCCAGCCACTCGCTGCTGGGTGGGAAGACGAAACTGTTCCCCAAAAAACTCCTGAAAAAAAGGATCGTCAAAAAAGGGGCTATTGGGACGAGTAATGATCGCTTCGGTGTCAATTCGCACCACCGCCGCACCCGTGCGCGCCACTGCCTTAGCGACAAAACTTTCCGCCGTCATCTCTGGGGGGATTCTGGGCAGCTCTGCGGCAGCAGTGGGCAGATTTTGAGCATTTACCGCCGCTAAACTGCTAAAACCGAGCATAACTCCCAGAAAAGTTGCCAAAGCATGGGTAATAGTTCGCCGTAACCCTGTAGGAAGTTTCATACTTTGATCTCTGAATTCTGATGTTTTGACTGTTTCTGTCTATCGGTTCACAGACCGACTATTAAAAATCTAACAAATCGATCGCTCCGATTAAACTAAGACGCATCTTAACCGCCTATCCTTAGATTAGCTGACCCCCCCTTGCCACCCCTTGCCCCCCCCGATGTCGGGTAGGGTTGGGGGGTCTTGTCTCTTGTCTCTTGTCTCGTCTCGTCTCAACAAGCAATTTAAAGGCGCGGGCAGCTTAAACCAATGAGTTGACACCAAGTCCGCCAGCAGACCCTAACTAATCTCTAATCACTAGGGGCGATTGCAGGGTAATATTTAAATCTCGATCGGGGTTAACAGAGTATAACTGCACGGAACTACCACCGACAATTCCCGCCGTCGGTAAACCCCATCCTGCAAGAGTTCCCACGGCTGCCCCCGCTAAGACATCGAGAACTTCGATCTTGCGATCGCCCGTAAGAGCAGCGATCGCTGTGGCTGCCCCCGCACCGGCGACGGTTCCCGCTAGGATATCTTGAGTTTTTGCCCCTTTACGCACGGTTTCAGTGGTAGTAATTAATCGCGAAGTGGCATTGAGGGGAATAGTGCGATTGCCCCCATCGAGGCGAATTTCGTCGGCAATAAACCGCACACCCTGGCCCACCGCTTGTAAAGTACCCTTGACTTCACTTCCCGCTGCAATCACCACAATCCCATTCCGGTTACGAATATCTCTGGCTACGGTTAAAGTCAGAGGAATAACATCACTTTTAGAAACTAAAATTTTATCGGCTTTCTCGTAATTCAAAGGGATAACTGTTCCCGCCGGAATCGAGACTTGTTGAGCGATGAGACTTTGCCGATTAATATTACTTTGAGCGAGGACGGGAAAAGTACCGGACATGGAACCCATGAGCAGGGTAATCAGTAAGGCTGTGCTGGCTCTAGTAACAGGATTGATAGACATAGCGGTTATCCTCTCAAAAAACAACAGTGAACTTTCTCTGTTTCTAGATTATTTTTTTCTGTCTGTCATGTCAGTCCCCTCAACAGGGAATTTTTTCCCTCTCTATAGGGAAAAAAGTAGAATGGCAGAATTTCCGCATTTTGTCCATCGACCGCAAAAGAGAGCCGAAAAGCCTAGAATAGTAAAAAACCCTAGATTGCCATCGTCTATGGAACTCGCTGCCGGAAAAATCCTTAGTCATCGCTACCAAATTATCCGTCAATTGGGAAAAGGGGGATTCGGACAGACTTTCTTGGCCTGCGATCGCCAGTTACCCAATCAAAATCGTTGTGTGATCAAACAATTTAAACCCCAGTGCCAGGATGCCGAAACTGTAGCCATCGCTAGACGACTCTTTGAAAACGAGGCGAAAATCCTGCAAGAATTGGGCATTCATCGCCATATTCCCCGTTTATTTGCTTATTTTGAGGAAAATGGGCAATTTTTCCTCGTGCAAGAATACATTGAAGGGGAAGATTTAGCCACAGAAATTACTGCCGGTGTCTATAGGCAAGATGAAGGGAAAGTGGTGGCTTTATTAACAGAAATTCTCTCGATTCTCGAATTTGTCCATCAGAAACAGGTGATCCATCGCGATGTTAATCCCTTCAATCTTATTCGTCGCAGCCAAGATCATCAATTGGTTTTAATTGATTTTGGTGCTGTCAAACAAATTAGCACTCAAGTGGTTAAAGAAGGTAAAACCGTTTCTACCATCGCTATTGGTACCCCTGGTTATTTCCCCAGTGAACAGGCCCAAGGTTATCCGCGTTTTAGTAGCGATATCTATGCCACTGGTATTATTGGATTACAAGCTTTAACCGGTAAAGAGCCCGAAGATATTCCACTGGATGCTCGCACGGGGGAAATTCTCTGGCAACATTTGGCCATGACTAGCGCCGAGTTTAGTTATGTTATCGAGCGCATGATCCGCTATGATTTTCGTCAGCGTTATACCAGTGCCAGTGAAGCATTAATCGATCTGAGAAAATTAGGTAAAATTCATCATCTCGATCCGAAAACTACCCAGGTGGTGAAATCTCAAGATCAAGTTGCTCGTCAAGGGAAATCTTGGTTAAAAAAAATCTTATCTGTCTGTGGGACAATTGGCTTAATAGCAGGTTCTTATCTGGGTTTTGACTATTGGAAAAATTCTCGTAATTCTCTTCGTTACTATCAACAAGGTCAGACTTTTTATCAACTCAAACGCTATACCGATGCCCTCAATTACTATGATCAAGCCTTAAAAATTAATCCCGATTATCTTGAGGCATTCCAAGGAAAAGCTGATGCTTTATTAGCTTTACAAAGATACTCGGAAGCTTTAATTATCTACGAAAAAGCTATTCAAATTAACCCAGATTCCGCTTGGCCAGCTTGGCTCGGTCGCGGGCAAGCTTTAGATAAGTTAGGCAAAAATCAAGAGGCTTTGGAAAGTTTTGAGCGGGTCTTATCTCTTAATCCTGCCGCTAGTCAAGCTTGGCAAGGTAAGGCCGATATCTATCTAGAACTGCAACAATATTCCGCCGCCCAAAAAGCTCTTGACAAATTGTTAACTTTTCAGCAAAATGATGCCAAAACCTGGTATAAAAAAGGCTGGTCATTACAAAATCTTGAGGATTATGAAGGGGCAGTTAAAGCCTACGATCAGGCTCTAGCGATCGAATCGGATAATGCCTTAATTTGGTATCAAAAAGGTAATAGTTTGTATCAATTAAATAAAATTAATGAGGCTTTAGAAAGTTATAGCAAAGCTGGACAATTTAATCCCCAATTTTCCCAAGCTCACTATAGTCAAGGGATTATTCTGCAAAAATTAGGCCGCAAACCAGAAGCTTTGGAGGCATTTACTCAAGCAACTAAAGCCAATTCTAATTATTATCAAGCCTGGTTACATCAAGGGGCATTACTTCATCAAATGGAAAGATTTCAAGAAGCGATCGCATCCTACGAAAAAGCTCGCCGCATTTCTTCCCAAAAAGCCGAAGTTTTTATCGGTATCGGTAACGCTTGGTATCGTTTAGGCGACAATTACCAAGCTATAAATGCCTATCAACAGGCGATTCAAAGACAAAAAGATAACCCCGAAACCTGGAAAAGTTTAGGCAATAGTTGGTTTAAACTCGGTCAATACGAGCGAGCGATTCAAGCTTATCAAGAATCACTTCGTTATCGTTCCAATGACCGAGAAGTGCAGGCACAAAAACAACTGGCAGAAACTCGCTGGCAAGAACTTCAGCAATCTCTCCAAAACCAAACCCCCAAAGTCGATAATGAGGAACAGATTCCCTAACTTCCGCTCTTTTTCGGGAGCTTTATCGCTTTTTACCGGTATTTCTCGGCAATAATTCCCGTCCTTGATAAAACTGTTTTTTCAGTTCTCCCAAGCGCCAACAAGCTGCCACCATAATTACAGTTAATGCTGTCAGCACTGTCACGGGAACAAGGGCCGATTGAGCGAAAATTAGAGCTAAAAGTGGTAAAGATAGACCAAGAATAATAGCGATCGCTAATGTTAACCCCCGCAGACGATTAATATTTTTTAAAGCCCCTTGACAAACAGCACAATTTTTGGTATGGGAGTGATAGCGTTCGAGGAGAATCTCTTTTGATTGTCGGGAGGGAAAAGGTTGACCGGCGAAAGGATCAGCTTGGTATTGATTAACCCAATTGCGATACTCAAACACTAATAAATCCGCTTTGGTGGGGAGATAACAAGCTTGACTAAAATTCTGACTACCTCCCTGAGCTTGCAGATAACGCTCTTGATAGTAGAGAAAAATCTGATCATCTTCGAGAATAGCATTTTGATTGATGTGGGAATACCAAGTAGGGGTAAGCTTAATGAAGAATTTCGGCAACTTAGAGTTAAATTTAAAGGGAAACCGCGCAAAGAGACGACATTCTCCCTGACGGATCGGAGTTGCATAGACTACGGTTAAAGTCCGTCCGAACTTTTCCGAGGTGAGATCGTGGTAAATTAATCCGGGGGCGATAAAATTGCTGTATTGCTGACCTAATTGACCTTTACGCGGTCCTTCGGGCCAAATTCCCTTAAATCCCTGACGATTGGACTCGATAATTTCTAATTCCATAGGAGCGGCATTGGCCCGATTACCGATGGTGAGATGATGGGTATAGGGAACATGACTAGAATCAATAATATTTTCGATTAAAGTGACGGCCGAGTAGGGTAGATCTCGAAATGTATCCAAACAAATCCAAGCATCACCATCCTCCTCCATGGCTTCAATAATTGGAATCGCAGTCAGGGGAGCATTTTCGGGATTACCCGCATAAACGAATAATAATCCCTGACGGATAGCCGTGGGAAAAGACCGCACACAAGCGCGTCGAGAGGTGTTAGCTTGACTGTTTTCCGGTTGTTGGGGAATAAATTCACAGTTTCCCCCTCCGGAAAAAGACCAACCGTGATAGGGACATTCTAGATGTCCGCTTTCGTTCAGACGACCTTCTGAGAGAGGAGCCAAGCGATGGGGACATTTATCCTCGAAAACTCGCCATTCTTGCTGATTTTTGTCCCACCAAATCACTAAATCCTCTTCTAGTAGAGTAAAGCGTTGGGGCTGCTTTTTGTCTAAATCTTTGACGTAGTAGATAGGATACCAAACTTGACGACAATCAAAGCGATCGATATCGGTTCCCCCGACGGGATGGGTAGCAGTGCTGCTCAACATAAATTTTAAAATAAGTTAACATTTCTCCTCCAAAATCTAACAAATTTAATCGACAAAAGGGGACAGATGCCGGTATCTGCTGGGGAAACAAACACCGGCGCTATATTTTGGGGTGATAATTAAAGGGTTAACCACAGAAACCAAAAACCTACCTAAAGCTTTTTAAAGTTACTCATTTCTGTAGCTAGATAACTAAAATAAGTAACTTTGGCCAGCAATTCTCATTTTGAAACGATTTTGCGTTGTTTCAGCGATATAGAGATTCGTTAAGAATTATTAACCCCTCTAGGTGCAGGGGTTTTAATGTCATGAAACCTTAAAATGAGAATTGCTGAACTTTGGCCACAGATAGATTTTAAGAACGTTATCAGGTATAATCAGGATATGAAGCTAGTTGAACGTCATATTATCAGTCAAAACCATCCCTTATGGTCAGAAATCGACCATTATGCCTTCTTGTCAAAAAATTTATTCAATCTAGCTAACTACCATTATCGCCAATATTTCTTTGAAAACTCCCAAAAACTGAGTTTTAATCAACTCTATCATCTGGTATCTAAAACCTCAGATTATTTAGCTTTACCCACGAAAGTGAGCAAGCAGATAATCAGAAGATTAGAGCAGGCTTGGATTAGTTATTTTGCCGCTTTTAGAGCTTGGAAAAAACACCCTGAAAAATTTTTAGGAAAACCTAAAATTATTAAGTATAAGGACAAAACCAAAGGAAGAAACTTGCTAATATATTCTCAGGAATCAATTTAT
>NZ_JADBVM010000185.1:0-39673 GCF_020244875.1 Microcystis sp. M44BS1 | reverse complement strand
GTTTGGTTCGGGATTGGGGGAAAAAAATAGGTCTATCTGTCGGGTTTCATCGCTGACTTCTTTGCTGATTTCGACGGTTCCCAGGGGAGAAAGTAATTGTTCAAGGTAATTTTTGGCAAATTGGTCATGGGGTTTCATGGACTGAGCAGTTAATCGATAATTCTCAATTGTATAGTTATTAAAAAAGTGGGTTTAAATAACCCACTTCTCAAATGATGATTAGTAGTTTTTGGAATCTGAATTTTCAAATTGTGCCAGAAACTATGAGCAGCCATGGCAATTATTCTCCTTGTCAATAGTGAGCAATTGCAAGATTATACTACCTCTTCGAGAAAATCATAAATTTTGTCTAATTGTTCCAAGGTCACTAAACCGTACTGCCAGAGAATCATCGGTAAATGAATTTTATCAGATTGGATCGCTCGCTCGGCCATAGCGATCGATTCTTGGGGAAGGGACAATTCCTCTTGTAGAAATCGTCGGAATTGGGAATAGGCAATCGTGGACATAGGGGGACTTTTTCCTCAATAGTATATCTCGTAATTTCAATAAAACACCACCTGCTCGGTTTCAAGGACAGTTAGTCCTGCGACCGTTTTTCTGTATCTAAGCTATCTCGATGATAGAGAGTGCTTTTCTAAAAATCGCTGGCTCTCTTACAAATAGTCCCGTTAGATCCAGTAGAATTTTGTCTCTGTTTAATCTATAGCAAGGGTAAAGATTATTCAATCTATGACTTGATAGACTATAAAAATCTTAATCGATATGGTTATATCTTAAACAGTATAAATGCGTAATAGCTTCTAAAAGCCATACTTATATTTCCAGACAAGGGACACTTTTTATAAGAAAGTTAACACCATTTTCAAAAATCAAGGTCTTGAGATCAACTCAATCTTAATTTTATTTCCTTCTTTCACTCCTAATTCTTTCGCTCGACCCCCAGCTAGTTCAATCACTTGATTAACCATGGTGTTTGGCCCATAGACAGGACAAGGATCCACAGCACAAGGGGGAACATTGAGCAAAACTGCTTTTACTATACCATCTTTTAGAAAAATCATGTCTAGAGGAATCGAGACATTTTTCATCCAAAACCGGGCTACCAGAGGTTGTGCAAAGGGAAATAGCATACCGCGATTTTTCTGCAAAGACAAGCGATACATTAAACCCTTGGCCTGTTGTTCGCTGGTTTGAGCAACTTCTAACTCAATCATCTCACCATTAATATCTGCTTTGGCCGTGATCGGTAATATTTGCCCTTGATTCTCAGTCGTAATCTGACCCATCGAACTATTATTACCATTGAGATTAGTCGATTGACAACTCAGCAGCAACAAACCTAAAAATAATGTTAACTTGATCTTGAGCATAAATGATTTTTTACCAGTCATCACCAATAGTTATCAATACTTAATTTTCCTAGGATAACTGAAGAATTAAGCAGATAAGACATTAACACAAAGTAGCGACAGAAAATATAAAGATAGTATTAAAAATATCTAGCATGGGGGTGAGCATCCTTCCTTGAGGATTGTTAGAACGTATATACTAGGAAAGTTCTCAAATTTATTTGCCGATTTTCCCCCTCAATTTTGCCCCAGTCCGGCAGCAGTCGATCGCCTTCGTAGGTTAAAATACCACTTATCTATATGATCGATTATTGTAGGCTCAGGAGCAATCACCATGACCGCAGAAAGTATGTTATTTAATGGGCCGATCGTGGCGAGCGTTCTCGTCCTCGTCGGATTAGCTTGGGGTTTTCTCCTCCTCAAAATCCAAGGTGGAGAAGCGGAATAGCTTGTTTTTCGGTTCATGGTTACTTTATTAGTAATCATGAACTATTTTTCTCCAGTCAAAAGTAATTAAGAGAAAATCAATAACTAAAATTTTATAGCTATACCTATGACCACTCCCACGATCGAGTTTTTTGTCGGTTTATCAGAAGAATTAAGCGGTGTTAGTCTCCGCAAAAATAAAAATACCGGGATTCGCAATGTCCTGATGACTTTTAAAACCCTGAAAGCGATCGAACGTTTCCAAAGTTTCACCACCCGCACCTACGGTGATCTCCGTCTCACCGATGAGGAAGGAGTGATTACAGTTATTCCCAACTCGACTAAGTTTATTTTTGGAGGAGATGAAGGGGATGAAATTCAACGGGTAGAATGTGGTTTTGAAATCACCGATGAACACTGGGAGCGTTTTATGCGCTTTATGAATCGTTACGCGGCCGCCAACGGGATGGGGTATCAGGATAAGTGAGAAGACAGGAGTGGGGTGATGGGGTGTGGGGTAATGGGGGAATGGGGTGATAGGGTGATGGGGAGATAGGGGAATGGGGAAATTTCAACTAAAACCCTAAAACCCTAAAACCCTAAAACCCCAACTCTCAACTCCTGAATTCTGATAGTTAAAAACCAGCTAAAATAAGGATAAATTTAGTCAAGAAACCATGAAAATAGCGATTACTGGGGCGACGGGATTTGTGGGTAGTCGATTGGTGGTCAAACTCTATGATCGCGGCGATGACATCCTAATTTTGACTCGCAATCCCGATAAAGCCCTAAGAATGTACCCAAAGTCAATCTATCCTAAGATAGAGATTATTCCCTATATCGCCACAGAATCGGGGGATTGGCAACAAGAGATTTCCGGATGTGACGCAGTGATTAATCTAGCGGGAGAACCGATTTCGGAACGCTGGACCGGTGAAGCAAAACAGGCGATCGTTGCTAGTCGGCAAATCGGCACCGAGAAAATTGTCGAGGCGATCTCGCGTAGCGAGCGCGTTGCGACCGCACTTGCCGCCCAGAAACCGCAAGTTTTAATTAACTCCTCGGCGATCGGTTACTATGGAACCAGTGAAACCGCTAGTTTTGACGAAAATAGCCCTCCCGGTGACGATTTTCTGGCAGATGTCTGTAAAAAGTGGGAAACAGCCGCCCAAAAAGTTAAAGATTACGGCACTCGTTTAGTCATTCTTCGCACGGGTATTGTTTTAGGCAATGGGGGTGCTTTAGGGAAAATGATCCCACCCTTCAAACTTTTTGCCGGCGGTCCGATTGGCAGCGGTCGTCAGTGGTTTTCTTGGATTCATCGGGATGATTTAATTAATTTAATTATCTATTGTCTAGATCGCCCAGAAATTAACGGTACTTTCAACGCTACTGCACCCAATCCCGTCCGGATGAAAGAATTCTGTCAGATTTTAGGGGAAGTAATGAAGCGTCCTTCTTGGTTGCCAGTGCCGGATTTTGCCCTGGAAATTCTCTTGGGAGAAGGAGCAAAAATCGTCTTAGAAGGTCAAGAAGTGCTGCCAAAAGCCACTCAAGCGATCGGTTTTGACTATCGTTATCCTAATCTAGAAGCGGCCTTAGAGGAAATCGTCCCGAAAATGTAGAAATCTGATACAATAGCCGGACCGGGTGTTCTCAATCTATTTTTCACTCCAGACGGGATGGGAGAATAAAGAGGCAGCCACTCTCACCCCGCGCAGTTGATTTAACAGGGGTAAATGGCCCACGGGAGCGCTTAAATCCCAGATAAATTCCTGCGGGTATTTTGTCCAATTATTGCCATTTTTCCAGCCAATTTTCGGCCAAAGTTTCGGGAAATCTTGACCGACACCGAGCCATAATTTGCGCTGCACCGACCAACCGAATTTCCCTTCCGAATGAACTAACCAAAGATTATCAATAGTCTGAATGTCAACCTTGGGGAAAGCTTCTACTTCCGTAAAATAAACCCATTTCCTCTGTATTGCTCCTTCTCCTGCTAATTCACAGAGTTTTTGACGGGTGAGACTATCGGCAGTTTGAAAATCCTGTTTAGCCAATAATTCCTGTAAAAGTCGATAATCGATACCTTTAGCACTATCGAGGGGAACAATACCCGTGGGGAAATAATTAGCTAAAAATTCCTGGCTCTGAGCGCTATTATCTTGATAGAGCAATTGATAGGCCTTACCTGTCACCAGATTAACAGGAGTCGGCCGCTGGGCTAATAAAAAATCTCTCAATACAGTTAGGCCACCTTCTCCGTCCCCGGCTAATTGTGTCAGGATCTGTAATTGATTTTTCGGCGACTCGGTGGCTAATTGACTCATCTTACGGGTAATATCCTCGCTCTGTTCTTCTACTAACACGCCATTCTGGTCAGTCATATCATCACTTTTAAGACCACTCCTTCAATACTATTACCACTATTTCGGGGTCGCTGCTCGATTTTTTCCTGACAAAAAAGGGATTTTTAGCGGCCGACATTCCGCACCTCTTCATATACTTTTATATATTTTTACATTCCCCAAGATGTTTTGACGAAAAACCTTGATTGTAGAAACTACTATTGAGAACATTTTCAATAATTGATTTTTTCTGAGAAAAAAATTTACAATTCTTCACCTTGATCAAAATCCCTCATTGTAGCTATAATCCTTACTGGCAAGGGGTGGTCAGCAATATATTAGTAAAAATTATCAATTGAATGTTAAGAAGTGCGGACAGTGGGTACGAATTAATTACACTCATCGAGCCGACAACAATCTTGCTCGCTGTCGGCTCGATGGTTAATGCTGTCGATGGTAATGGCGAGAGACGGCGCTGACAGTGACAAATCCTAAGGATAGCAATCCCAAAGCGAGCGGACTGCTGCTTTCTGGTACGGCTGTCACCTCAGCAAAGGGAACGATAGTTTCAAACAGATACACGAGAGACGATCCCGATCCTTGGAAAGGAGAAAGATCAAGTCCTGGTAGTAATCTCAGTTGATCAAGGCTCAAGACCTGGCGAGTCGTTGCCGGATAGACAGTTCCTGATTTGCCAATGACTTTCTCGGAGACAAAATCAATCAGTACGTTTCCGACCTCGAAACCAGCGATCGCCAAACTGGGATCGGCAGCGGTACTGGCATCTCTGCCGTAGATTGTGGTAAAGGTAAATTCCAGATCTCCCGTCTCGTAGGTCAGATAGGACGCGCCAGCCACTCGCAAATCCAGATTGGGGGGGAACCAAGGGTCGAGGCCCGGACCAATTTCAACTAAGTCAGGAACATAGAGCCGACCGCAGAAGAGGCCTGGCGGTGAGGGATTGTAGGGATTACATGACAGATTAGTAGGAGCATAGGGATAAGTCGTTGAAAAATAAACAAAGGTATTGGTTTGTGTTGATCCAAACCCGCCGTTAATCACTTCAGTTGGGGAGAAAGTTTGTTGGAAATCTCGAAATGGGCCGATGGTGGTTTTGGCCGCGTAAGCAGGCTCGAGGAGAGCAATCATAAGCGAGCCAGCGCTCAAGAGAATGTTAAGAAAGACTGAACGCATCATGATAGTTTTTTCTATTCGACAAAATTACAGTTATTTGATATGCCATAATATCGTGGCGCATTGACGGGGTAAGCGCATCTTAACAATCCTTGACAAAATGAACTTTATCTGGGTTGCTTACCCACGATTCAGGCATATTCGAGTAGAATTTGCCATCTCAATTGTTAAGCCAAAATCGACCAAAAGGGTCGAGTTCGTAACTATTCTGATTGACTGGTATCACTTGAAATGACCACACAGCAAGCGGATGGCAAAAATGTCCAATTGTCAATAGCGTTTGAGATGCTCTCACCCTGAGCGCATTGAGAACTCAAGTCAAAGTTGTTCCATGACAAAAAAGGGATTTTTAGCAGGTGGTTGATCGTACACTGAAAGAGAGAACTATTTTGGTTATCTAGATCACCGACGGTCAAAATTCCCTTAACTGAATCGGGGATGCGCGGAGATTGTAACAAAAATTATCGATTTCTTGACAAAAAACACCGATCATGCTATCAACCGAACCTAAAATCAGCAATTCCGGACAAAAATATTTAGCCTATCAAGATTGTCTATCCCCGAATCAAACCCTGTTACCCCTGACAGCCAAGGTTAATAACCGCGATTGTCTAGAAATCGGTGGTTGTGATGTGACCACCCTAGTGGAACGTTTCGGTTCACCCTTGTATATTGTCGATGAAGTCACCCTCCGCACTGCCTGTGGTCAATATCTGCAAGGTTTCCAGACACATTATCCCGGAGAATCTAGGGTAATTTATGCCTCGAAAGCGTGGAATTGCCTGGCCGTATCGGCCGTGGTCGCTAGTGAAGGATTAGGTTTTGATGTGGTGTCGGCCGGAGAAATTCACACGGTGTTAACCGCTTTAGACCAGATCAATAAAACTGATGTGCCGATATACTTTCATGGTAATAACAAATCGATCGCCGAGTTAGAATACGCGATCGAGCATAACTGCATTATTATCGTTGATAACTGGCTAGAGTTAGAAAATCTGGTTAAATTAGGCGAAAATCGTCCTGATACTCCTATTCCGATCCTATTGCGCTTAACCCCCGGTATCGAGTGCCACACCCACGAATATATTCGCACGGGTCACTTAGACAGTAAATTTGGTTTTGACCCTCATCAAATCGAAGCGGTATTTGACTATGTTTTAGCTCATCCGCTGCTGAATTGTCTGGGTTTACACGCTCACATCGGTTCCCAGATTTTTGAACGTCAACCCCACCAAGACTTAGCCGCTGTCTTGGCAGATTGGTTTAAATTAGGTTTAGAACGGGGTTTACCCCTAGAGCAATTAAACGTCGGGGGTGGTTTAGGAATTCGCTACCTCGAAAGTGATGACCCCCCAAGTATCGAGGAATGGGTGCAAGCGGTGTCCTTAGCAGTGGCCAAAGCTTGTCAGGAAAGAGGTATCGCTTATCCGCTGCTCATTGCCGAACCGGGACGCTCTCTGATTGCCACCGCTTGCGTAACGGCCTATACAGTGGGTAATCGCAAAGAAATCCCCGAAATCCGCACCTATATCGCCGTCGATGGCGGAATGTCCGACAATCCCCGACCGATTACCTATCAATCGGTTTACCGGGCCGTGGTCGCCAATAAAATGAGTCAAGAATGTCAGGAAGTGGTGACAATAGCTGGAAAACACTGTGAATCTGGCGATATTCTAATTAAGGATATTGCGCTACCGAAAACCAACCCAGGGGATATTTTAGTGGTTTTAGCCACAGGAGCCTATAACTACAGTATGGCTTCTAATTACAACCGCTTACCCCGTCCGGCGGCGGTAATTGTCCAAAATGGAGAAGCTAATCTGATCCTTGAACGGGAAAATCTGGCGGATTTGCTGCGTCAAGACCGCCTACCCACTCGACTCTCCTTAATATAAACCTCATCGCTATTGTCCCCCCATGTCGGGTTTTTTTCTGGACCCTCGCCGGTTATTGTCCTGGATTCTCAGCCATGGTCTGTCATTCCTAGACTTTGGGTTAGTTCTCCTGCTTACCTATATGCTGCTGCTAATTATCGGCGAGCGGCGTACCTTTTGGATGGTGCGAGGACTAATCTATTTAATGCTGGCCTCGGTGATTAGCGATGCCCTAGGATTGCGCTTGCTGGGGTTAGTCCTAGAAAAATTGATTTTGGGGGCAGCTGTGGCGATCGCTGTGATTTTTCAGTCGGAATTTCGCCGTTTTTTAGAATTATTGGGCAAAGGTCAAGTATGGGAATTATTTCAAAAAAGTTCCCCCACTCCCAAGACCGATAATGTCATTGATGAGTTAGTGGACGCGGTGAAGGATCTATCTCAAAATCGCACCGGCGCGCTGATGGTATTAGAAACCAGTGGCAATCTCGACACCAAGGTGTTTGTCAATCCGGGGGTGACGCTAAATGGCGAAGTATCTAAGGAATTAATTCAAACTATTTTTCAAACTAAAACTTTACTGCACGATGGGGCCGTATTTATTCGGGGCGATCGAGTGGTGGCCGCTGGTGTTATTCTACCCCTATCGGAGCGCAGTACCTCTAGGCAATTAGGCACCCGTCATCGGGCAGCCATGGGCATTACCGAAAGGCTAGATAATTGTATCTGTATTGTGGTTTCTGAGGAAACCGGCTCGATTTCCCTCGCGTCGGGGGGTAATTTGGATCGGCCTTTAACCAGTAGTAAGCTAAAAGAGCTGCTCGAAGCGAAGTTTTCTCCGTCGGGAGAGGGGGAAGTGGTCGCACCGAGTTGGGGACGTTTAGGGCGTACAATTGGCTTAAAAGGTCGTCTAATCTTAGAAAAATTCTCCCGTTCGCCCAGAGCAACCCCGAAAGATAGAAAATGACTGTTAAACCGAGCTTATCACCAGAATTACCTACGGATTTAGATAAAAACCGTTTGCCTCAGCACGTCGCAGTGATTATGGATGGGAACGGTCGTTGGGCGAAAAGTCGTGGTTTACCCCGGATTATGGGCCATCAACGGGGAGTAGATGCACTCAAAGACTTGCTGCGCTGTTGTCGTGACTGGGGGATTCCCGCTTTAACTGCTTATGCTTTTTCGACGGAAAATTGGGGTCGTCCCCTGGAAGAAGTAGAGTTTTTAATGACTCTATTCGAGCGGGTTTTGCGGCGGGAATTGGAAGAAATGATGCAGCAAAATGTCAAAATTCGCTTTATTGGTAATTTATCGGCCCTGCCAGAGTCTTTAAGACGGGAAATTGCTAAATCTCAAGCAGAAACTAGCAAAAATTCCGGTATTCAATTTACGGTGGCTACTAATTATGGTGGCCGAGAGGAGATCGTGCAAGCTTGTCAGGCGATCGCTCGTCAGGTGCAACAGGGTTTAGTCTCCCCAGAAGCGATCGATGAATCTCTCTTTGAACAGTATCTTTATACTGCTGGGATTCCTAACCCAGACCTGTTAATTCGCAGTAGTGGGGAAATGAGAATTAGTAATTTTTTACTCTGGCAAATGGCCTACGCAGAAATCTACGTTACTGACACCCTCTGGCCCGATTTCGATCGAGTGCAATTTCACCGCGCTTTAAAAGATTATCAGGGTCGTCATCGTCGTTTTGGCAAATTATAAGGGCTGCAGCCCAAATTTAGCGAAATAGCCACTGTGGAGCAGTTAAAGGACAATTCTTGATTTTTCACTTTTAATCTTAAACTCCCTGGGGCAACGGTTAATACTCAATCCGTTAAGTATAGGTAACATATCAGGATAGGCACTCATGCAAGAGGCAACCCCCCCTGCCCCCCGACATCGGGGGGGGTAGGGGGAATAGATAATCAGTTTTTAATAACTGGATTTAGGTTAAACCGCGAGGGGAGGCAGTTTGTGATCCTCTCGATTTCCCCAATACGGTAATCCGTAAATCGGCCAGAGCTAGACTTTTTCCCCGACTAAAATAAAATAGGATGGAAAATAACTATCGACGATAAGCAGTTTTAAGATTATGGGATTCTTTGACTCAGAAGTGGTTCAACAGGAAGCTAGACAGCTATTTGAGGATTACCAGTCTCTCACACAACTGGGCAGCGAGTACGGGAAATTCGATCGAGAGGGTAAAATCATCTTTATCGATAGGATGGAGGAGTTAATGGAACGCTACAAGATATTTATGAAGCGTTTCGAGTTATCTGAGGATTTCTCCGCCCAAATGACCGTAGAACAGCTAAAAACCCAATTAGGTCAATTTGGTATGACTCCGCAAATGATGTTCGACCAAATGGAGCAAACCCTTGAGCGGATGAAGGCGGAAATTCGCTAAAATTGCCGATATTTATCGGGTATTGGCTGTCTTTTGCCCGATAATGCTCTCTCGCTGTTTACTGCTCGGAAAATTGGGGTTTCTGCGGGTTTTCGAGAACGATGATCTAATAATTTTAACTAGGTTAGCTGATGAACTCTAGGCCAGATTCACAAGAAAATATTGAGCCACCTCAGTATAGTGAAAAAACTAACCGCATTCAGGCAATTAGTCAACTGATTAAGGCGATAACCCCGTTAATTTGGGCTATAGTTGTTCTAGTGGTTATCGTGCCTCTTTTAGGGAAAATTTGGCTAGGAACAACCAGCAATGAACCGTTAAAAACTAAGGTTGCTACCGAAACTAACCTAGAGATTCCCGTCAGTATAACCAAAAAATCTAACAGTAAAATCGATCGAGAAATTAGCCAAGCTTTACAGACAGCGAGAGCCAATTCTCAAAGCTTTGCCCTAGGAGAAATTGAGGGATGGGTGGAGGAGTTGATGACAAGAGTAGATCAGGGTTTTTTGCCTTGGTATTTTAACTATTTCAATCAAAAACAATTTGAGGGTAAGGCCTTTTTAAGCGGATTATACTCCTCGATCGCTCACTGGGTCAATACAGATAATCCACCCCCGGAACAGGTGGTGGCAGAAAATTTGACCAAAACTATTCAAACCGAGTTTACTAAACGGGTAATTCGTCCCCAAGAGGCCCAATTACGTCTAGAGAGAATTACTAGGGATGCCGTTAATTTATATGTCAGTAATTTAAGCAATGAATTAGAGAATATTCAGGCCAGTTATCAAATTCCCCAAGGCAAATGGGATCGTTATCTTAGTGATATAGCCATAACAATTCAAGATACCGAGGGCAATATTTCTAACACATCAATTAAACTTTTAGTCGGTGGTGCCACTGCTTTGGGAGTTAAATCTCTCATCCCAGTGATGAAAGTGGGCAGCACAGTTTATTTGTCCCTAGCGGGAAAAACGGGGGCGAAAATTGCCACTAAAACCGGTGGAGCAGTAGCGAGTAGTTTTGGGGCAGAATTAATCGATCCAATCGTGGGAATTGGTTTGATAATTTGGGATTTATGGGACTATCAGCACACGGTAAACATTGAAAAACCAATTCTGCGGGATGCCATTTTTAATTATTTACAAGAAGTCAAATATGATCTAGTCAATAATCATCAAGGTAGCGTCCTTTCCTCTATTTATCAAATTGAAGCCAGTGTCAATAAATCCTTAGTGAGAACCTAAGTAGGGTTGGCTGAAAAAGTTTGTTGGTGGGGTTAGGAGTCAGGAGTACAATTGCATGAATGGGGCTATTATGAGGAATAAAAATATATTTATGAATCTATTCTTTCTATTAAGAGTAAATTAGACATCTCCAAAAATTATAACCCAGTCACAGCTTGCTTTTAGCTTATGTACTAATTAAGTAGTTCGATAACTGAAATGTATATCTATCGTTGCTAATTCAATTTCACTGAAAAAATATGAGGCAATTAAAATAATTTTTATTCGGGTATATTCCTTAACTAGAAAGACTTTTGGTCTTGAGATAATATTAGGTCGAGGTCTATTAGATACTGGAGTAAAGTTTAAAAAAAACTGAGAAAATACACAAAATCCAGATACGCTAAAAAAGTATATCTTCACTTTCAAAGCGTAAAGCGCGAAAGCGCAAGCGCGTCGGTGAAACCGAGGGTTCCTTCAAACCGACATTTTAGGTAAGTATCTAATCACAATTAATTACACATATAAGCCACTACTCCGTCAGACTTCTGCTGTGATCAGTAAACAGTGAACTGAAAACTCAAATCCGATCCCTAATAGCTGTATCCCGTCTCCCGTCTCCTGTATCCCGTCTCCCGTCTCGGAGTCTCGGAGTCTCGGAGTCTCGGAGTCTCGACTAGGAAATTAATTTTGCACGACTACTTAAATATAATATTCGAGACCCAATTTTTTTGATTGATTTATTAATAACTTTAATTTATATTCCCTTTCTTGTTGTTTTTTTACCTATTAGTATAGTCGTTGCTATTTGGGAAGAAATGACTGAGGACAAGGATTAAAAGGAGTATTCCCCATTTCTTGTTATCAAATGGCCTTAGCTCATCATAAAGGTCAAAGGTATTAAAGGTGTAAAGGTTACTGCCAACCGCGCAAATTAAAATAACCCACACAAAAATCAGCCCCTTTTCTGTAAAATTGGCAATAAATGGGACTCAATATGATCAAAAATGCGCGGCATATTTTTAATCCGTAGGGTGCGCTCTTCGATAGCGTAACGCACCGACAATTGTGGTGGGTGATTTTGGTTATGGTGGTGGGTTACGCGTTGCTAACCCACCCTACTGATTTACTTAATCCAAACAGTTTTAACGTTGACAAATTCGCGAATACCTTCCACACTTAATTCCCGTCCAAAACCAGAACGTTTAATACCCCCAAAGGGCAAGCGAGGATCGGATTTAACCATACCGTTAATAAACACACAACCGGCCTCAATTTCAGTAATTAAACGCTCAATTTCTTCGGGGTTATTCGTCCAAGCACTAGAACCTAAACCAAAGGGACTATCATTAGCTAAAGCGATCGCTTCATCGATATTTTTGACTCGAAATAGTAAAGCCACCGGTCCGAAAAATTCCTCTTTTTCCCCCGGAGAACCAGCAGGAATATCGGTTAAAATCGTCGGTAGATAGAAGTTACCTTTTCCCTCTAAACGTTGACCCCCCACAAGGACTTTACCACCCATAGCGACGGTTTTTTCCACTTGGGCGGCAATTTCCGAGATGATCGATGCCGTGGCCAAAGGACCGATATCAACAGTTTCATCGAGGGGATCACCAACTCTTAAAGCTTGGAATTTGGCCACTAATAACTGTTCAAATTGATCGGCGACAGTTTCCATAACAATAAACCGTTTAGCGGCGATACAAGTCTGACCATTATTTAACAATCGCGCCGTCACTGCCGTAGCCGCTGCCGCCTCGATATCGGCAGTATCTAAAACGATAAAAGGATCACTACCTCCCAACTCCAAAACCACTTTTTTGATCTGTTTTCCTGCGGCGGCCGCTAAACTCATCCCCGCCGGTTCACTACCAGTTAAAGTGGCGGCTTTTACCCGTTCATCGTTAATTAAATCACTAACGCGATCGGCCCCGATCAAAAGAGTTTGAAAAGCACCTTCGGGAAAACCGGCTTCTAATAAAATTCTTTCCACCGCTAAAGCTGATTGGGGGACATTAGAAGCGTGTTTGAGTAGGCCGACATTTCCCGCCATTAAAGCGGGGGCAGCAAAGCGAAATACTTGCCATAAAGGGAAATTCCAGGGCATAACCGCTAAAATCACCCCTAAAGGTTGATAACGGACAAAACTGCGACTAGCATCGGTGGTAATCAGCACATCTTCCAGATAACCGGCGGCATTATCGGCATAAAAACGACAAACCAAGGCACATTTGAGGACTTCTGCGATCGCTGATTTGATTGGTTTCCCCATTTCTAAAGTCATGGTTTTAGCCAATGCCACCTGATCCCGTTCCAAAATGTCCGCCGCTTGCCGTAACCACTGTCCCCGTTCACTGATGGCGGTGCGGCGATACTGCTGAAAAGTCGCCTCAGCTAGGGCCAATTTCGCCGCCAATTCCTCCGAGGTTAGAGGGGTAAAAGTCTTGAGAATTTCTCCCGTGGCAGGGTTAACTGAAGCGATACCCATATCCAATTGTCTCCTATCGAGGGCTATATCTCTAGTTTAGTTCTCCGGTTGTCCCGCTGCTGACATAATTCGATCGCTAATTGGATCGCCGCTTGCATACTCTGGGCCCTAGCGATGCCAAGACCGGCGATATCAAAAGCCGTCCCGTGGTCTGGAGAGGTGCGAACAAAGGGTAAACCGATGGTAGTATTAACAGCACAGTCAAAAGCCATTAATTTGACGGGAATTAGACCCTGATCGTGGTATAATGCCAGATATGCGTCGGCGGGTTGCCCTGCACCGCTAAACCAAGCGCGTCCCGGTTCCACCCAAAGGGTATCGGGGGGGACAAGGCCGATTAGTTGGGTTTGCGGGTATTGCTGCGCCATTGACTCTAGCCAAGGCTGTAACCAGTCTTTTTCTTCCCTTCCCAGTTTTCCCGCTTCGCCACTGTGGGGATTAAGGCCGGATATGGCGATTTTGGGGCGATCGATGCCGAAATCTAGCTTTAAAGACTCGATCAATAGGTCTAGTTTTCGGGTCATCAGATCGGGGTTAAGAGCATCAGGAACTTCTCGCAGGGGGATGTGGGTAGTGGCGAGGAGAGTGCGTAAGTTATAGCCGGTGTGAGGGGATTTAGCGACGAATAGCATCCCATAACGGTTAATTCCCGCCATGGTAGCTAAAACCTCCGTTTGACCGGGGAAATCATAACCGGCCAACTGCCAACAGGATTTAGCGATCGGACCTGTGACAATACCATCAAATTCGCCCTTGAGGGTGCGTTTTATGGCTTCTTGCAGGTAAAGAAAGCTAATTTCACCACTATGGGCATCCCCACGCCCGCAAACGATTTTTTCTTGATTGTAGGGCAAATCGATCAGAGAAAAGCGATCAAGAAGATGGGGATCGTGATAGGCTTTTTCGAGAAGCGTTCTGGTGCCGATTAGAGTAATCTGACAACCGGACGAGATTGGGGAATCGGCGATCGCTTTTAACACCACTTCAGGGCCGATTCCGGCGGGATCACCGACGGGGATAACTAGACGGGGAATAAAAGAGGCGGATTCCATAAATTTTGGCCGTCAATATTGCTAATTCTCCCGATTAATCTCATCGTTGATAATTATCAGGAGGGAATAAATCAGTAAACAATTTTCAGTTTACCTAAAATGTCGGATGAATGCCCCCGCTAAATTTTTTGACAAGACATCAACCTTTGCGGGGGATGAAATCCGACCAGGATATTGACTGCGAAGCACGATTTTAATTCTACCATTTGTAGGTAAACTGTGTTATACTTAATTGGTCCAGGGTCGAGGATTAATCAATGCTAGTCGTAGAAGCCAAGCTAAAAAACGGGACACCAGAACAATATCACCAGCTTGATGAAGCAATTAGAACATCTCAGTTTGTGCGTAACTCTTGTGTTCGTTATTGGATGGACAATAAGGGAACAACCCGGAATGATCTTCAAAAGCTTTGTGCGGTACTAGCTAACAATAAAGAGACACCATGGGTTAATAAATTAAACTCTCAAGCTCGTCAATCGGCTGCTGATAGAGCCTGGCAATCAATTAATAGGTTTTACCAGAATTGTCATGCTAAGATACCGGGGAAAAAGGGTTTTCCTCGGTTTAAAAAGCATAGCCGTTCGGTTGAGTATAAACTAACAGGCTACAAACTATCTGATGATAGACGTAAAATCAAGTTCACTGATGGTTTTAAAGCAGGAGAATTTGATTTATGGTGTAGTCAAAAGACCTTAGTTTATTATTCAGAACAACAGATTAAACGGGTAAGAGTTGTGAGACGTGCCGATGGTTATTATTGCCAGTTTTTGATTGACGTAGAACGGCAAGAATACCATAAACCAACGGGACAAATAACAGGAATTGACTTAGGGTTAAAGGAATTTTATACCGACGCTCAAGGCAATATAGTAGAGAATCCACGTTATTTAAGAAAGTCAGAAAAACGACTAAAAAAAGCACAACGACGATTATCCAAAAAGTTTCGTAAAGGAAAGAAACAGTCTAACAACTATCACAAGCAACGGATAAAAGTGGCTAGGCTTCATCTTAAGGTGTCAAGACAACGTAAAGACAAAGCAATTAAAGACGCTTTGGCGTTAGTCCAGTCTAATGATTTGGTAGTCTATGAAGCTTTAAAGGTAAGAAACTTAGTCAAAAACCGTAAACTTGCCAAGTCGATTAGTGATGCTTCTTGGTATCAATTCACTGAATGGTTGAATTATTTTGCCAAGATTTATCGGATTGTTTGTGTTGCTGTACCACCACATTTCACGACTCAAGATTGTTCAGTTTGTGGGACGAGAGTTCAAAAAACATTAAGCACTAGAACTCATCAATGTCCCAATTGTCAAACAGTCTTAGATAGGGATCATAATGCAGCAATCAACATTCTTAAAAAAGGGTTGCAATATTTGGGAAATCATCTCAACGGTACTGTTGGGCAAACAGAAACCGACCCAAACGCCTTGGGAGAGTCCGACCTCTGGGTTTTCAGTGGAGACATTGAGAATCTAAGTTGTCTCGTTGAACAAGGAATTTCTAACAGCGATGTGGAAAGAATCCCCCGTCACAGCGTAGCTTGACGGTGGGAGTATGTCAATGTAATCTCATGGCGATAGATAGTAACTTTAGGCAAATTAAATTTTTTAACTTTTCTGTTTTCTTATTGCCCAAACTAGCCAGATTGTTGTAAGCTTATGACCCAACTACAACCAGATATATTCGTTAACCACCGTCCCGATACCGATGGAGACGAGGAAGAAGACTACTTCGATTATTTTTATGATGAACCGGGTAGTGAACCGGGGACATTAATTATCGAACCAGATGCCAAACCCTCGCGGATTATTTTAATCGACTACGATGAAGATAACGCCATTCGCAAGGTGGATATTACTCCCAATGCTTGCGCCCCCTATATTGGCACAAATACCGTGTCTTGGATGGATATTCAAGGGTTAGGGAGTGAGACGGTTTTAAAACAAGTGGGGGAAATTTTTAATCTGCATCCTTTGTTATTAGAAGATGTGGTTAATGTGCCGCAGCGTCCCAAGTTAGAAGATTATAACAATCAATTGTTAGTGATTTCTCAGATGGTGCGACTGAAAGAAGATGAAAGCGGTTTTGATACAGAACAGGTGAGTTTTGTCTTGGGAAAACGCTATCTTTTAAGTTTTCAAGAGGAGGAGTTACAGGACTGTTTTGAGATAGTCAGAGATCGAATTCGCACTTCCCAGGGACGAGTACGGAAATCGGGGGCGGATTATTTAACCTATTTATTATTAGACACGATTATCGATGGTTATTTTCCCGTGGTAGAACACTACGAAGATCGGATTGAAGCCTTGGAAGATATGATCATTAGTGATCCCGATCGAGATACAATGCAGGAAATCTATGATGTCCGTCGGGAATTATTGGCACTGCGTCGCTTAATTTGGCCGATGCGAAATGTCCTACATCTACTCATGCGTGACCATCATGGTATAGTCAGCGATGAAGTACAAATTTATTTTCGGGATTCCTACGACCACGTCATTCAAATTCTGGAAATTATCGAAGCTTATCGAGAATTAGCGGCGAGTTTGATGGATGTTTATATGTCCACTATGGGCAATAAATTAAACGAAATTATGAAGTTTTTAACCGTAATTTCGACGATTTTTATTCCCTTAACTTTTATCGTTGGTGTCTATGGCATGAACTTCGAGAATATGCCAGAATTGAAAGGAGAATGGAGTTATTTCCTTGTCTGGTTAGTCATGTTAGCCGTAGCGGGGGGCTTGATTTTCTACTTCTGGCGCAAAGGTTGGTTTAAACCAATTTATTCTCTGAAAGAGGAAGCAAAAACTTAGTTAACGAAGGCAGGAGTCAGGTTTTGGGGTTTTGGGGTTTTAGGGTTTTAGTTCAATTTCCCCACTTCCCCACCTCCCCAATTCATAATTCATAATTCATAATTCCCACTCCCCCATCACCCCACCTCCCCAATTCATAATTCATAATTCATAATTCATGATTCCCAGGACAAACTTTTTGGCTCTTCTGGTTTCTGTGTGGAAACGAAATCTATACTAATAGTTTCTTCCGCAAAATAGTCTTAAAAGTCTTGTCCGGTAAGCATTTTGCTTTCCATAAGCCAAAATTATCACACAAAGTCGAGAAGAGCCACTTTTTTAGCCAACCCTAATTATTCGACCACAAATGCGAGGATTTGGCCTTGGCAACTGCCGAAGCGAATCTGTAAACCGGACTCTAGGGGAACTTCTTGGTTATGAACCTGTTTCCAGTGGCCATCTTGATAGATAAAAGTACCAAAACGGGAGAAATCTTCGAGAAAGTATTGATAGTCTGGATAATCGGCATTTTTACGGCAAATTATCCGACAATGGTTTTTACTAACCCATTTTTCAGTAATCTGTAGATCATTTTCCATGTCCCGTCCTATATTCATGCCACCACCACGGATTGACCATTTTCTTTCGGGACGATCGAGATAGTATAAGAAAGCGGCGGGCATGGTTCCGGAGACATTGGGCATAACCGTCGGTGATTGAGTCTCATCAAGGGTTTGCAGCAATTGCCCGTCGAATTCTGGGTGCATATAGAGAATCGGCAAAGTCCAAGCGGGTTGATTGTACTTGTAGAGGGTTAATAATTGCTGCCTGGCGATGCGAACGGCCTGATCAATAGGGACTCTCGGACCGGGAAACAACTTGGACATCTGCGCTTCTTTGTCTTTGAACCCGAAGAGGGTGCGGGTAAAAACTTCGATAAAACTCAAGGCCTCTCGATCAGCGATCGCATCTCGCATGGCCAAAACTGCGGGAACGCCATGGTGAATCAAGACTTCCGCCAGACTGCTGCGGGGGATCATCTCCTGACCCGATTTAGCGGGATAAGCACCCCAACAGGCATTAAAAACCGTTAAAATAACCTGATTTCTCACCAAAGCTTGGGCTAACTCCGTCCCGTTTAGCTGTTCCCCCGGCCGCAGAAATAGGGAACCGCCATTGGGGGCGGCGATTCCGTGGCCGGCGTAGAAAAAAGCTTGATATTTACCCGTATCCAAGGCCTTGGTCAGTTCTTCGGACCCCGGTCGAATTAAGGTATCGACTTTGACTTTCACTCCCAAATTCTGGAGGGAACCACTGCCCCCAGGGGAGATGGCCCGGATGAGATTGGCGGCCTCGGATTCCAGTGCCTGGTCGGAATTAGTTTCTCCACCGGTATTAATGGCGGTGAGGTTGAGGGAACTAGCGGTGGTTTTAATCTGTTTTTCGCCGATAACTAAGAGAATATTGAGACTATTACTCGATTTTATCGGTGGCAGTGGGTCCACATCGCTGGTGGTGCGGCTAAAGAGTATATTCGGATGCAGAGATATGGCCTGTTTACCCGCTTGCTGCATAATTTCCCAGGGCAGCAGAATTAAATAGGGGTTGCGACATTCCAAGCGAATTCGCAGGGGCTGATTTTTGCCGAGAGCGATTCCCTGACTTTGGGCGAAACTTTGACCAATTGATGCTTGAAATAACCATTGCCAGAGACTAATACCTAGTTTCTGCATTAATCGACCGCCATAACTGCCGCCTTCTCCCGAAAGAGTCAGTTTAGGTCGATAATTTGCTTCTAATTGCTCTAACATCGGCAAGCTCGGCATTTTTTGCAGACAGAACATTTCCTGCCATGCCATCCATTCCGTGGTTAGACTCTCGGTCCATTCACAGTCATGATGCACATATCCCCCCGGTAGGGGTGCTTTCGTCACCCAACGGGCGAAATTATTACTCGTGGCTAAACTAGCGATGGCTAAATTTAGACTAGGGATGGCATCATCGGTCATTGTGGTTCTTGAGAAGTCTATAGAATCTTATTCTAGAGGATTTCTGAACAGCAAGGAAGAGTATTAAGTCACCAATAAACAACAAAGTTCGATAATTTTTGTTTGCCAAGATGAACGTAGGTTGGGTTGAAGCATGAAACCCAACGCCCGCATAGTTTACGCTACCGCTAACCCATCCTACAAATAATTGTGCCTCCCTACTTAACTCACCAATAAACAACAAAGTTCGATAATTTTTGTTTGCAAAGTTGCCAAAGGTTCTGCACCCCGTTTGAGACGATATTCTAATTCGAGAAGTATGGGCAAGGTGGCCAGAAGTTGCTTAGAAGAAAAGGATTGTATCTCTTTGCGAATGAAATATAGTCGCTTGGGATTGGCAATTTCGGCGGCAGCGGCGATATTTTTCTCGTCTTTTTCTCCTTCTTCAATTTTTAATTTTACTATTGCCCAAGTGCGAAATTGACCCCCTAGGGTGGCGGTGATAGCCAAGGGGTTCTCGTTACGATTTAATAATTCATTGACTAATTCGAGGGCCTTGCCTGTCTCCCGTTTTAAAATAGCACTGGCTAACTGTAGGCTGCTTTGATTGCTGGCATTGACTAAGCTTAAAATGTCCTTTTTGTCAATAGTTCCCGCCGAATTATTTTTAAATAAACGCAGTTTTTCTAACTCCATCCACAGCAAGCGGCTGTTATTTCCCACTGATTCAGCTAAGAGTTCGATCGCATCGGGAGTTAATTTTACTCCCACTTCTTTGGCAATTTCCCTAACTCTTTGGGCAATTTCCTCGACTTTCCAAGGCGGAATTAGTTCAAATTCCTTAACCTCTGCCTGATTTTGGATAAACTTGCTCGATTTTAAGCGGGAGTCGGGTTTTTTGGCACTGGTTAATAACAGATAGGAATTTTCGGGTAAATTGGGCAAAGTGCGCTGTAATTCCTGGAAAATATCCTCGGAACATTGTTGACAAATAACCGTATCGGCTAACCAAACTAAACGATTTCCCATGCCGAAAACTGGAGTCATCGCTTGATTGAGGGCCTCGATAATTGCCTCATTGCGATCACCATTAATTTTATCATAATTAAACTGTATCCAATGGGGATCGAGAAGTTTTGCTTGCAGATTTTTCACCGCTTGGTTAATAGCAAATTCATCTTCTCCCCAATAAAATATTGTCGGCATAAGTTTCTTGAGGTGTTACTATTGCCCATTTTGCCAAATTTTTACAGTTTTGTCAGCACTAAGTAGGGAGGCACAATTATTTGTAGGATGGGTTAGCGGTAGTGTAAACTATGCGGGCGTTGGGTTTCATGCTTCAACCCAACCTACGTTCTATTGTCCATTCTGCCAGATTTTTACAGTTTTGTCAGCACTACCAATAATTAAATATTTACCATCGGCACTAATTACTAAAGATAACAGTTTGTCTGTGGGTTGATCAAGGGTTGCTAATTTTACTTTGCTTGTTAAAGACCAAAACTTAATCATTTGATCCGAAAGCTTGTTTAATCTGATCAGCACAAGCAGCAGAGGATAAACCCAGAATTTCCTAATATTAACTATGGCTATTCATAAACACAGGTAAAGACGATCTGACTCGATAATTTCCCAAATTAATCAAAAAATAGACTCGATCGACCCCAAATAACGCACAATAAAAAAGGAAATGTCAAAGGAGAATCGCAAATGTTGCCCTATATCCTAGCGGTCGTGGTGGGATTGAGTAGTCTGTACCTCCTCACCACCGCTTTTATCGCCCCTGATCGCCACCGTCAAGATGATTTTCTCTGGAGTGCGGTAGGATTATTCTATGCCCTTGTCCTCTGGTTGTGCGCGGGAAGGATTACAGGCGCTATCCTCCTCGGACAAGCTGCCGCAGCCATATTATTTATTGCTTTCGCTTGGCAAACTCTCAAACTCAGACAAGCACTTTTTTATCCCGACAAACCGGTTAAATTATTTACTATTGTCGGTTGGTTAGGCAATCGTCTGGGGAAAGTTACTCCCTCTCAATCCCCTAAAACTAAAGCTAAAGCTGAGAAAGTAGCGGCAAAAGTTAAAGAAACGGTTAAAGAAACGGTGGACCCCGTTATAGAAAAAGCGGCGGCTATCGGGGAACCTATTACAGAATCAGTGACAGAAATTGAGGAAAAAGCTCAAGAAACGGTTGCCCCCGTTGCCGAAAAAGCCGCAGCTATCGGGGAACCTATTACAGAATCGGTGACAGAAATTGGGGAAAAAGCCGCAGAAATTATTGATGACGGGGAAACTTTCGATGATTTCGATGATTTCGATGATTTTGATTTGGCAACGGAAGAGATCAAACCCTCCGAAAATGCCCCAGAAATTCCCCCGACTGAACCTGTCACAACTGTTGAAGTCGAAACTATTGCTGTTAGCGAAACGGTGATTATTGAAGTTACCGAGGAAGACTTGTCTCCAGAAGAAAATATCGAAAAAGATACTTCCCCAGAAACTCGCTCAAAAAGGGAAGAAAATCCCCCCCCAGAGGAAAATTTGCCCCCAGAAAAAACTGTCGGAGAAGATACTCCCCCAGAAACTCGATCGCAAAGCGCAGAAAATCCTCCCCCATCGGATTAAAAGTTAAGATTATTTAGCGGGTGGGTTAGGCAATAATTACTGAAGAAATTAACTAATTAATTTAACCTTCACCCCCCACCCAGTCAAACCAAGTTTAAAATGTGAATGGTTTTATTTTCCCAGTACACAGGGATAGAGCTTCTCGTTTTTCGGGACGATTCCTGAGATAATCTTCTAACCAAAGACAACCTCGATCGAGCAATTTTTGTAAATAATTATATTCCGTTTCTAAAGGCCATCGATGCTTTTGACCATCCCTAGCAATAATCACAATCTCTTGACCATCAGGACTAAAAGTGATCCCATAGACGATATCTTCTTCTATTTTAAACTCGGAGCGCAAATTTCCGTCCCTGTCCCAGCGTCTAGCTGTACCATCCCTTGAAATAGCGGCGATTTTTTCACCATCGGGACTAAAACTAACTCCATAAACGGGAAAAGAATCAGTTTTAATCTCCTTTAAAAGATTGCCCTGTAAATCCCAAATTTTAATCTTTCCTCGAGCAGCAGTAGCAATTTTTTGATGATCGGGAGAAAACACCAAATCATAGATAATACTATCATCAGCCGTCCAAGAATTAATCAATTGAGGTAAATGATTACTTAAATGCCAGTATTGAATTTTTCCCTCGCTTGTTCCCGTGATTATTGCTGTTCCCTCTCCATTAAAAGCAAGACTATAAATCGGTACTTGACTAGTGGTAAATTCTTGGAGCATTGTTCCTTTTTTGCTCCAGATTTGGACTTTTCCATTTCTTCCTGTAATCGCTATCTGATTACCATCGGGATGAAAAGCTATACTATAGATTGAACGCATTTTTGTGGCAAATTCTCTAATTTTTTTTCCCTGGGAATCGAGTAAAGTAATCTGACCATCTTTATTAGCAATAGCGATAATATTGCCCTGGGAATTAATGCTAACACTGGTATTATCGGCCCTAGCTTGATTTAAATTGTTCAGCTGCCAAATTTTAGCCGTTTCATCACTCGATCCAGTTACCACCTCTTTTCCATCTTGACTAAATACAGCAGCAAAAACTGATTCTTGATGTCCTCTGAGAGTAGTTATTTCTTCCCCTTGCAGTCCCCAAATTTTAGCACTACCGTCACTAGATGCGGTAATTATAAACTGGCCATCAGGACTAAAATTAACACTGTTGACAAAATCTTGATGTCCCCGGAAAGTAGCTCTTAAATTTCCCTGTAAATCCCAGATTTTAGCAGTTTTATCGGCCGCTGCTCCAGCAATTTTTTGACCATCAGGACTAAAATTCACACTATAAAAAGCCTCAATATTTTCTTGACCTAAACTCAAGATAATTTTACCTGATAAATCCCATATTTTAATCGTACCATCCCGGGAAGCGGTGGCAATTTTTTGACCATCGGGACTAAAACTAGCTGCATCTATCGATCTTTTATGTCCCTTAAATACCTGTAAAGTTTCACCTGATAAATTCCATAATCTAGCGGTTTTATCCCTGGAAGTAGTCACAATTTTTTTACCGTCGGGACTAAAACTAACATTATAAACTGATTCTTGATGGTCAGGATAGGTGACTAAATTTTGTCCTTGTAAGTTCCAAATTTTGGCGGTTTTATCTTCGGAAGCGGTGGCAATTTTTTGACCATCGGGACTAAAACTAACACTATAAACTGCTCCCTGATGACCGGTCAAAGTTTGAATATTCTCACCTTTTTGATTCCAAATTTTTACCGTTCCATCCTGAGAAGCAGTAGCTATTTTTTGACGATCAGGACTAATACTAACACTATAAATAGTTCCCCGGTGTCCTTGCAGTTGGTTTTTTTCTTGAATACGATCTAAAATTTGTTGTAGGGTAATAATTGGACTGGTAGCAGGATATTTACTCAAGAGTTGCCCATCAGTAACGATATTTTTTAAACTATTGACTGCTTGCATGGCCGCAATTAAAGATTCTAATTGTTCAAATTGAAATTGTTGCCAATAACTATCACCCTTGCGCTGTAATTGAATACCTAGTTGAGCGGTTTCCACTTGCTGCCACGCTTGTTTTACCTGAATAAAAGCTAAGAGAGAACCCAAAAGAGAAGCAATTAAAATTACCGAGCCAATTTGAATTCTTTTGGTAGCTTTTTGGTGAGCGATTGCTAGAATTTTATTAGCTTGTCTCTGAGTTTCTAGGCTAATTTCTGCCTCTCTTTTATCGAGATTTTGACTGGCAGTTAAAAACTGATAATCAAGATTACTTAAGCTTTTACCCTGAGACCAATCGAGGGCGTTATTTAACGCTTTTCCGCGTAAAAGCCGCGATTCATCGGTATAATTAGACTGTTGCCAAGCGGCGATTGCTTCTGAGTAGGGACGCAATTGCTCTAATTGTTTTTCTACCCAATTGAGATTAAATATTTCTCGATAAATAGGATTATAAACTACTAACTGATTATCCTTTTTCACCACTAATCCCGATAACCTTAATTCCCCTTGTTCTGGACTATCATCGCACAGGATTGCCCCTTTTTCTAAAATTTGTTGATAGATGCCTAACAAACGACCGGCTTTGTCTTGATTTCTTAACAAGCGATCGGCAATAGTTCGCAGATGCACTGGTTCATCTTGAGATTCCCAATTATTAATAATTCTCTCTTTGATCAGCGTCTCAATATCTAAATTACTTTCCAGCAATAGCTGACAGATTTTCTGGGTTAAAAATGGCTGTCCTCCCGTCCAAAAAATAATTTTTTCTAAGCAGTCGGGTTGATAATTACTTTGACTAGATAATCCCGCAGCTAGAGGAGCAATTTCGGTCAGATTAAATCCTGTTAATTCGATCGCTTGGCCGATATTAAAAGATGTTTGGGTCTTTTCGCGAATTAAATCTGCGGGGGTAGCAACACCGAATAAAGCGAAAGTAATTCTTTCATACTGGGCATTTTCCGCTCTTTGGTTATAACAATAACGAATCAGGGAAAAAAAGTCATCTAGAGAAAACTGTAAACTGAGAATTTTATCAATCTCGTCGATAAAAATATATATTTTCTCTCCCCTACAATAAACTAATAAAACTTCCTCAATAAATTGTCCCAAACGCTGCACGGGGGGTAAATCCTCTCGCTCGCGCAACCAGGATTTAAGATTAATTTTTCCCGTCAGATTAAATCCTAAAAACAAACGGGTAATCACCCCGTTATACCATTGGGATAAATTATCATTACTACCAATACTGGTTATATCTACCGCCGCGCAATCCATGCCCAATTGCTGTAAAATATGAGTCACTCGTACCCTTAAACTGGATTTGCCCATCTGACGACAGTTAAAAACGTAGCAAAATTGACCATTTTTCAACGCCGTTAACAGTTCTCGGTCGGCATTTCTCTCGATATAGGTAGGATGGTTATAGGCAAGACTACCCCCGACACGATATTGATAATTCATTATCCTTAAACAAAATTATTTCAATGTCACCAACGGAAATAAAATAGACAATTGTGATTTATATATCTATAATGCAAGGATAATCGCTATTGACAACCTATCCCCAAAGCAATTATGAAGAAAACTTTTTTCACCTCCATCGCCGTTAGTGCCACCCTCGTCAGTGGCATTGTTTTAGGTACTCTTGATGCCGGCAGCGCCTCCGCTTGTGCTTTCGCTAAAGGTAAAAGCATTTTTGGCAGCAATACCACCTTCCATCTGGATCCTAACAAACTTATTTTAGGGGTTGCCGCCGCTACAGGAGCAATCACCGTAGCTGGTGTTTTAAGCTACCGTCGTTTTCACCCTGGGCAGCCTCCCGAAGATGCCACCGCTAACCTGCCGTCGGTATTTCCTATCCCCATTCCCCCCGCAGCTTTAAATCAGGCAGTGGAAGTGGAAGAAGCGGCAGAAACCAGCAAAATCTCCTAAAAATCCGCTATATTTCCTCAAAAAAGGTGTTGGCATCCCCGCAGCTTTCCAGCTAGGCAACACCTTTTTCTGCCTAATTGTGTCCCAGTTATCAGAATTTCCAGCCATTTTTAAGTTATGTTAAAAGGTGCAACCCTACCACCAGAGGTAAAGATGGGCAACTCTACCACATTTTCTGACACCCCACTTCACAAAGATCATCACACTTGGGAGCATTTAAAACAAGCCATCGCCGCTAGTTCCGGTTTCCGGCGTTGGCAGCAAGAACAACTAGAATCAGGTAAAAATAGAGACGATGCTGATGCTCGCATTTGTTCCTATCTACGGGAAACTTTAGAAACTTTAGCCTACTAGATTGATGCTCCCCAGCTATGACGGCATGGGGACTTTTTTGTCCGTTTAAGCTAATTTGCGGGCCTTATTTTCTGCGCGCCTCGTAACCCAATAACCAGACAAAAGCGACAATTAAAGGCAGGAAATAATAAATAGCTCGATAGGCGATTAAAGAACCGAAAAGCTCGGCATTAGATACATATTCTGGTCGTAATCTCAGCATGATAAACTCAAAAACACCTATTCCCCCCGGCACATTGCTTAATACCCCTGCCGTCATGGCAAATACATAGAGACCGAAAAATCCTAAAAACGAAGTATTATAGTTGCCTGGGAGAAGAAGATATAGAACTCTAGCGGCTAATATCCAATCAATAAAAGTCAACAAAATCAAAGCCAGGGAAAGAGTCCAAGAGGGTAAATAGATATTTTCTTTACCGATTCTTATCGGTTTTTTATAAGTGAGAGTCAAGAAAAAATATCCCGTAACCAAGAATAAAAAAATTATTCCTAAAGGTTTAGTAGTTAAAAAAGGTAATTTTAAAAGTTGAGGAATCCGTTGGGGATCGAGGAGGAAACTTACACCACCAATGCCTAACATTCCTAACCAAAAGCTTAAATGGGTAAAAGTGATAACTTTGGCAATATCCACCACCCCCACCCCCGCAGGAGTATAGAAACGATAACGGATAGCAGTCCCAGAAAATAAGGTTAAACCAATGGTATTACCAAGAGCATAACTGATAAAAGCAGTGCGGATAATAGTGCCTAAAGCTAAGGGATGATTGATATAATAAAAACCTAGGCGATCATAACCCGTCATCGACAAATAACCCAAAGCCATCCAAAAAATAGCTTCTAGCTTACGACTTGTGGTAATATGATCCAAACTGGCCAAGAGTTGGGCAAAAGTGTAGTGTTTAAATTCTTGACTAATTGCCCAGACCGCTAGAATAAATAAACTCAAAGACAGGATAATCGGAGCAAAACGCCAGATTTTTTTATACATCTTACTTTTTACGAATTACTTTTGACTCATTAAAATTTATGAAAAAATCAAAGTTAGATTTAGCTAAACGTTTAAATCGATCCCGAAAAAGGAAATATGATAAATTCCTGACTTCCTCCTTGTATTTAACAATTATTCTGGGTTTATTTTATCTACTCTACCTCAATCTTCCTTGGTCTTTTCATCTTTTTATGCGTTGGGCGACTAAAGGGGGTGATTTAGACCAAATTCCTGCCAAATTTTATGCAGAACTTAATCAATTGTGTTTGAGGGCAGATAGTGCGGGGGAAGTAAGAACGAGAAACTATACAGAACATACAGAAATCGCCGAATCTCTCGGTACATTTAGATGTACTTTAGTTAATGGTGGTCAAGAATGGTTAATAGAAGATTATAAATCTTTTAGTTCTGCCGATGAAGCGATGTTAGGCACTCAGTTAGCGGTTTTGATCGCCGAGATTTTGGGAACGGATTATAGTTATAACATTCGCGCTTATATTCCCAATACTAAGTATCAAATAGCTCCCAAAACCAAATCCTAGACTAGGGATGGGTGAGAAACCCATCCTTAGAAAAAAATTAGTTTTCCGATACGGGTTTTGGTCGGGAAGGCCGAGGGATAGGGGATTGTCCGGGGGTAAAAGGTCGTTTTTCTCCTTCCCCCGAGGGATGACGATTTTTATCAAAAGGCTTTTTAAAACCTCCCTTACCCATCGGTTTTTTCTTGCTGGCAAAACCGAGGTCTAAACCTTCCAAAATGGTTAAGGCATCTCCTTTAAGTTGTACCTGAAAATCCCAAAAACGACTGATCGGTTTACCAGATAAAGTACCGCGCAATTTTAGTTTAAAAAACTTGGGTTTTTCCGCTTCAGTTTTGGGCATTTGTCGGATTTTGACCACTACCGCTTGATTTTCCCGTTCGGTAAAGATAACTTCACCTCGAATTGAGAAATAACCCGGGGTAGAAGCGAGGAGAGGCTCTATCTCTGGATCATCTTCCTTTTTCAGGGTTTCTGGTTCCCAAACACCGACAATCTGAACATGAAGGGCATCATTTTCCTGACGGGTGCGCGGATAAACTACCCAAAGATGGGGTTTTTCCAGATCGAGATGATTTTTAACCAAACTGATCACCCGGCCGAGAATCACAGAATCGATCAGAGTACCATCGGCAGTTAAAATATTGCCTTTAGTTAATTGTTCCTCCGATCGCTGATAATGGCCATAGACGAGACCGATCGCCCGATACTGCCGCAGATGACTGGGAGGGGGGATCGGTTGTTGACGTTTGACTTCTGCGGGGGTGGCTGACTCTACGGCTAAGTCAGCCTCAGTATGGGGGGACTCAAGGGGGACTTCCTGAAGTGGAACTTCAGGAGTCGGGGGGGTTTTCGGTGATTCGGTAAACCGATTCCCAGGACGATTCATATCACACTCCTAGCGGCGGAGACACATAATAAATTGGTAATCAAGCAAGTCAAAAGCGCAATCTGGGGGGTTGCAATAACCCTCTAGGGCGAATCTACTGGCATCTAATATATTAAGAACCATGATCTTTTGACTGTCAACCCAGTCAAAACCCTTTTGAGTCTTGACTGTCTGCCCATTGTACTCATTGACACTCCCATCGCACTCAAGCGAGGGATTCTTGGTTCAACGAGTCCACTTAAACTAGATACCTTGCGTTATCCAACCCAGAGGTGGTTCTCACGCCTGCGCATTACTTTTCGTATGCCCTACGATAGTCCCCCCAACCTCCACCCCCCCTGCCCCCGACATCGGGGGGGTTGGGGAGGCAAGGGGGGGGTACAAAGTTTGCTTGAATTGAAACGTTAGCTTCAAATACTGCTTTGTCTAGTTCCTGTAAAGATTTTACATCACGAGCAGGTGAGAAACTAGAACTATTGAGTAGAACCCTATATCTTTGATTGTCAAGGTGCAGAGGTTGTAGTGATTAGACTACTTATGTTTTTAGAGCGGTTGATTACCCTATCGGCTATACTCATATAGTAGCTATTTAGCCTGAGTAGGTCAATACCCTTAAAAGAAGAAGTTATTCGAGATTTTTTCAGGAGACTGGACGCTTATTTTTAATCGTGCTTCGTATCATTGAGCCTTGACATCGAAGCCCCTCGAAATGTGTCGAAGTGCTGTTTTATATTGGCGCTTGGTTTCATCCCGTCGCGCTCATGCGAGGGTCTTCACCCCGACATTTGAGATAAAGAGCGGCGAATTCGAGCGATCCCCTGATCAAATCTCCAGATTTCCATAACATTTTCCTGTCTGTCCCCTCGCACCCCAGTCTATGAAAGCCTCTCTCTCTAACCGTCGTTGGCTGTCCATCGGTCTCATCCTGATGTTATTTGCCTTGTTGTCCTTCTCGATCATGCCGCTATTGACTTCTATTCTCCAGAGTCAGCACTCCTCGGTACAGAGTCATCTGTCCGCAGTGGAACAAGAGAAATTGGCCAGTCAAGCACTGGGTTATCAGATGGTTTTAGAGCGTGAACCCGATAATCAGGCGGCTTTGCGGGGATTATTAGATACTCGCCTACAGCAGGGGGATTTAAGGCAAGCGATCGAACCTTTAGAAAAATTAGCGCAACTTAACCCCCAACAATCCGATTATCTACTACTTTTGGCGGAAGCGAAACAGCAAATAGAGGACTATGCAGGAGCCACAGGCAGTTATCGCGCTCTTTTAGCCTCCCATCCCCAAGATCTACGGGCTTTAACTGGATTAACTAATTTATTTCTCAGCCAAAACCGCCAGATCGAGGCGATTAGTCTGGTTAAAGAGACGCTTGATCGCGCTTTAAAAGCTGCTGCCGATCCCAATAATCCTGCTAGTTTAATCGATATCGTTTCCGTTCAGTTACTTTTAGGCAAAATCTATTTCGAGCAGCAAAATTATCCGGAAGCTTTCAAAGCCTATACACAAGCTCAACAAATGGATGTTAACGATTTCCGACCGATTTTAGCCACAGCGATCGTACTGAAGGAACAGGGCAAAAATCAAGAGGCTCAACCCCTCTTTCAAAAGGCTCTCAGTCTCGCTCCTTTTGCCTATAGACAGGAGATTCAGTCCCTAATCAGTAATCAGTGATCAGGAGTCAGAAGTCAGGAGATCGGGTGATAGGGTGATAGGGTGATAGGGTGATAGGGTGATAGGGTGATCAGACAGCTTCCCCACTTCCCCACTTCCCCACTTCCCCACTTCATAATTCCCTTGAGACTTGACATTGGGGACAAAAATGAGAGGAGCGTCCACTTAATTTAATTCTGGCAATAGTTGCACCGCAAAGGCGACAATTTTCGCCAGTACGACCATAAACCCAGGCCATCGAGCCATAATTGCCATTAACTCCCGTAACGTGGAGAAAATCGCTAAAACTGGTGCCGCCTTCAGCGATCGCTGTTTCCAATACAGAAATAATGTTTTTTGTCAATAAGTCTATTTGCTCAATTTTTAAGAGATTAGCGGCAGTTTGGGGATGGATACCACTTTTAAAGAGAACTTCATCCGCGTAGATATTGCCGATTCCCGCGACTACATTTTGATCGAGGAGAAAAGTTTTAATCGGACGACGACTTTTTTGACAGTGACTATAGAGGTAATCGGGGGTAAAATTGCGATCGAAGGGTTCTAGTCCCAGTTTTTTGAGACCGGTAATCACGCTTTCTGGGGTTTTATCGGCGGCAATCCACCAAATTTTCCCGAAAGTGCGGGTATCGACAAAGCGCAATTCTTGCTGATTGGCAAAAAAGAAGCGTAAGCGCGTATGAATCGGCAGGGGAGTGGTATCTTTTACCCAGAGCAATTGTCCGGTCATACGCAGATGAACCCCGATACTGCTACCATTATCTAAATTGGCGAGGAGATATTTGCCTCGGCGCTGCCAATTGCTAATCGTAGTCTGAGCAATTCCTTGCAGAAAAGTTGCCTCGCAATTAGGATAGGCTAGGGTACGCTGTAATAATACTTCCCCACCGATAATTTTTTTGCCCTGGGTAACTTGATTTAACCCGCGACGCACCGTTTCTACTTCTGGCAATTCTGGCATATAAGTGATTGAACAAAATTAAGTTCTTGGTTAGGGTAGGCAAAAGGAAAAAGATAGATAAACAGAACTTTTTAAGTAAGTGGTTCTAATTAAATAGAAGATAGATTTTGTCTCTGATCCCCCCTGCCCCCCTTGATAAGGGGGGTGCCGATAGGCGGGGGGATCGCCCTTGATAAGGGGGGTGTCTGATAATTTTTAACACCTACATACCTATCGGCAAACGAACCCAAATTAACGTCGATTCTACTTTAACTTTAACATTTCGATGGTATCAATTATTTCCCGTTCAAAACTGACTTGAGCGCGATTAGTTTTACCACCAATATAAAAGCGATCGCCCGATTGTAAAGCCCAAATTTGGGAATGGGAAAAGTAACTCATTACCACTCCCATCATCAATAAAGCAAAACCTAAATAGACAATCGGTACTCCCGGATCTGCCTTAATTTGTAACCCGGTACTTCCCACTAATTCGACTATTTTTAGATTAACTCCATTGATGGGAATCGTCATTCCTTCTCGTACAGCAGAGGTTAAATCTCCCTTAGCATCATAGACAATTACCGTACCTTGTAGATCTCTGGTTAAAAGAGAAACTCCCTCACTAAGATCGGTTTTAGTCGGAATCCAAGTTCCCCAGATTTGTCCATTACCTTTGGTGTCTAAACTAGCCATCGGTAGCTGTAGGATCGGGCTATTATTCACCTGTACTTTTACCCCGGCAATTCCCCAACTGGTTTGATAAAAAGTCACCCCTTTATGGTGCAAAGGTTGATTAACTTGAATAGTTTTGCGATCGATCTCCTGTCCTTGATTATCGATCACCGACAAATCAGAATAGAATTGTTCTACGTCACCTTTAGGACTATAATCAATCCAAAAACGATTAACTTTAATCCCCCAATCCTTGGGGAGAGAATTTTTAGATAAGGGTCCAGCTTCAATAATATTTTTAACCTGAAAACTATCGCCACTAGCTACCATTTCTTGAGCGAAAAACCCCGTTAATGCTCCCCAGATCGCTCCTGCTAAAATAATTAACATGGCTGCATGAACGATAATCGGACCGATTTTACCGATCAGACCTTTACGAGCATAAAGACTGTTATTTTCTAGAAAAACTTTGTAGCCTTTTTTTTCTAATAGGGGGGTTAGAGATTCTAGGGAACCAGTTTCTAATTCAGCACTTAAAGCTAGTTTTTGAAATTGGCGAGATTGTTGATAAAATTGCCAGTTTCTTGCCGCCTTTAAAGCGGGTAATTGTCGTCGGAAGGTGCAAGCGGTTAAACTGGAACCGAAGAGAATTAATAATGATAGATACCACCAAGTGCTATAAACATGATTTAATCCCAATAGTAATAAAATTTTCCAAGTCAGAAAGCCAAATAAAGCGGGTTTCTCAGGATAATTAGCCTGGTAAAAAGATAGGGATTGTCCCTGTTCGATTACCGTCCCAGAAATGCTAAAAATAGCGATTAAAAGTAAAAGAATAATTGCCAATCGCAGATCGGCAATAGTCTGGATAAATTTACGTCCCCATCGGAGCGGTGTATTCTTTAAATTTGAGGAAGTTTCCGATATAGTCATAGTTAAAAGTTTTGCAATTCTAGCCAATTATCTATCATAACTCTCCACCATCACAGCAGACGGGATAATACAGAAAAAACTCCAAAACCGATTAATAAAACCCCACTGACGGGATTAATCCATCCGGACCATTGACGCAGGGAAAGAAAGCTTTTCAGCGAGGCAGTAAAAGAACCGACGATAATTAGGGGTAAAACATAGCCGGCAGTGTAGGATAACAATAATCCCCCTCCTAAGCTTAAATCTCCCGTATTGGCCACCCATGCCAATAGAGTTGCTAGAACAGGTGTACTACAAGGGGAGGCGATTAAACCAAATGTTAAACCGAGAAGATAGGACCGCAAAATCGGGGGAAAATCTCCGGTAATCCAATCGGTAGCGCCAAGGGAGGGGAAGCGCAGGGGTAATAATTCCAAGAGGTTTAACCCCATCAAAATAGCGATCGCACTGACGATAATTGGTAAACCGATCCCCACCTGTCCATAGACTTTTCCTAGAGTAGCGGCAATTAGTCCCAATCCCGCTAAGGTGGTGGCTAATCCTAGGGAAAACCATGTGGACTGCCAAAAAGCCGCTAAACGACCTTTATTTTCGTAACCCCCGATATAAGCGACGGTAATCGGCAACATCGACAGCATACAGGGGGTAAGACTGGTGAGTAAACCGGCTAGAAAAATCACGGCAATACTGACAAAACTAAGGTGAGTTAGTTGGGAAGTGACTAAGCGATCGGCGTATTGTTCAAGGTGATAGAGTTGAGTCTGTAATTGGTCTAACATATTAGGTAATTTTTCAGGCTAAATTTGGCTCATTTCTAGGATATTACCATCGGGATCACTGACAAATAATGCCTTTCTACCCGAGGCACTCATTTGAATTGTATAACCTTGACTTTCTAGATAGTTACCCATGGCTGTCACGTCATCAATAGCGAAGGCAAGATGAGGATTGCGTCCCCACTTTTCGGGATTGGGACGGTAGTTTTGGTAATTGCTATCGACAATTAAATGAATTTGATAATCTCCCACTTGATACCAAACCCCATCGTATTGAAAAGGGCGATCAATTCTATTCAATCCTAGAACATTTTCGTAAAAGTTAATGGCTTTTTCTAGCTCGGTGACTAAAATCGCCGTGTGTAAGGATTTTGTGATGTTCATAGTTAATATCTGACTCGCGGATCGAGCCAACTATAGGTTAAATCGGCAATTAAGTTAAAGATAACAATTAAAATCCCATAGATAAAGGTAATCGCCATCACTACGGGGGTATCACTGCGGGAAATAGAATCAATTAATAAAGCACCGATACCCGGTACACGAAACACTTGTTCTGTGACTAAAGCACCGGTAAAAATTGAGGGAATATCGAGAGCAATCAGGGTGACAACGGGGATTAAAGCGTTGCGAACTATATGCTTAGTTAGGACAGAAAAATTAGTTAGTCCCTTCGCTAAGGCAGTTTTAACGTACTCTTGGTGAATTTCTTCAGTTACGGAAGAACGCACGAAACGCATCAACATCGCCCCTTGATATAAGCTTAATACGGTTACAGGCATAATTGACTGTTTAACCTGATCGATCAAACTATTAAAATCACTGATTTTTAGGGTACTGTTATAAAAAGATGGTAGCCAGTTTAACTGCACACTAAAGATAATAATTAATAATAATCCCGTTACAAAAGTGGGTAAAGAAAAGCCAAGTAGCGAAAAAGTAGAGATGATTTTGTCTAACCAAGAATAGCGCTTAACTGCTGAAATTATGCCCAAAGGAAAAGCGATTAAAACCCCGAACATATAGGCACTACCGACAATCCAGAGAGTTGTGGGTAAACGCTGCCAAATGAGGGTAAAAACTGGGCTGCGACTGGTGAAAGAATAGCCCATATCTCCTTGAAGAAATGCTAACAACCACTTGACGTAACGCACGGGAAGGGGTTGATCTAATCCGAGACTTTTGCGAATATTTTCTCGCACCGCTTCGGTGATAGCGGGATTAGCTGCAAATTCTCCCATCGGATCCCCCGGCGCTAGGGCCAAAATGCCAAAAACCACCATACTAATAGCTAAAAGAGTGGGAATCGAAAATAATAATCTTCTCAGAAAATATTTGAGCATTTATTTACTACGCTTCCAGTCCTTGATGTTCCAAGTATTTCTATCCCAGGGAGTTAATTCAAACCCTGACAAACTATTGCTAATTGCCACCACATCGGCACGATGAACTAGGGGAATAATCACAAAATCATTAATTAACATATCATTCATTTTAATCCCTATTTCTCGCCGTTTTTCTGGGTTTAATTCTTGACTAAAAGCTTGCCATAATTTATCGTATTCAGGATTACAATAACGAGCATAATTATCACCGGCCCAACCATCAGCTTTTTGGGGAATTTCGCTACAGGTAAAGGTTTTAAAATAGGCTTTCGGATCGGGACTATTATTACCAGTAGTGTACATTTGTAGGTCAGCATAAAACTTTTCTACCGTGTCATCGTTAGCAGGATCGCTAGAAAAGAAAATACTGGCATCAACAGTTTTTAATTCTACTCCTACCCCGATCGCTTGTAAACTTTGTTTGATAATTTCTTGGGTTTTCTGACGAAGAGGATTGACAGTGGTTTGAAAAACTAATTTCATTTCTACCCCATTTTTATCCCTAGTACCATCACCATTACTATCTTTCCATCCCGCATCATCTAGTAATTTCTTAGCCTTTTCTAGATTAAATTCATAGCTAGTATTGGGGGAATTATATTCCGATGGCATCACAATAAAATTAGGAGTTGTTTTCCCAGTAATACCATAAAGTTGCGTGGCAATAGTATCTCTGTCAACGGCTAAAGATAAAGCTTCTCTTACTTTCACATCACTCAAAAAAGGATGGGGAAACTTAATACTAGACCTCTCACCTTCAGGAGTAGCTTGATTAGGATCACTCAAATTAAATAAAACTCGTTCAATCAAAGAACCGAAACTAGATATTAACTGACCTTGACCCGCTTTTTCTAAATCACTTAAAACCTTGGCCTCTACTTGCAAATTATAGGCATAATCCGCCTCCTGTGTCTGTAAAACCGCTCGTGCCGCAGAAGTGGCATCACCTCCTCCTTTTAATTCTATTCTTTGAAAACCTAATTTATCTGCTTCTCGAAAGAAAGAATTTGGTTCATAAACTGCCGTGTCTCCCGGCTTAAATTCTACCACTTTATAGGGTCCAGTTCCCACCGGTAATAAATTAGCAGGGGCCTGGCGTGCTGTTTCATTGCTATACTTTTCATAGAGATGAGCAGGTAAAATCATCCCTTCTGTTCCCACAAAAACTAATGACCAAGCGGGATTAACTTGCTTAAAATTTATTTTAACCCTATGGGGATCGATCGCTTCCACACTTTTAACTGTTTCATAATTGCCAGCGCTAGTAGAACCAGTTTTCGGATTGGTAATAAAATTATAGGTAGCGATGACATCTTTGGCAGTAAAAGGAGTACCATCTGACCATTTAATATCTTTTTTTAGCTTCCATGTCACCGATTTACCATCCTGGGCAACTCCCCCATTTTCAATAGTAGGAATTTCTGCCGCTAAAAAAGGAACTAATTCCCCTTTTTCATTGAAACTAGCCAAAGGTTCTAAGGTAATGCGACTCGCTTCTGAGTCTTTAAATCCCGTGGAGAGATGGGGATTTAAAATCGTCGGCGCTTGCCAATATAAAAGTTTTAAAGTTTCTGAATTATTATTGGTCGTTGCCGGAGGATTATTAGCTGTTTGTTGATGACAAGCACTAAAAAGCAGCGTACAACTAAGGGATAAAATTAACAGGGGCAAGAAAAGCGATCGCTTAAACATTTTTAATGACAATCAATAGTTCAACAGGGTGACTTAGGTGATTCCCTACCCCACCAATAACAAGTTATCAGACATTGAGTCTTGATCTCGATCGATTAATTGATTATTTGCCTTTATCCATTCCTAGTCAAGTTAAATCGATCGTGCCATAATAGCGATGCTGTGCTAGACAATAAAATTCTAGGCACGGCGACGAAAATGCTTATGACCTTATTTCATCAGGGTGCGACAGCAGCGGAAATCGTTAATCGTTACCCATCACTAAATCTAGCTGACGTTTACGCCATGATCGCTTTTTACCTCAAGCACCAATCGGAAGTAGAATCCTACTTGCAACAGCGACAACAGCAAGCACAGGAGATTCGGGTAATCAATCAAGGGAGATTTGACCCCCAGGGATTGCGAGATCGCTTTCTTGCGCGTAAAGCATGATTAAGCTTCTGGTTGATGAGAACTTTGATAATACTTAACTGGTGCGTTACGGCGGATTACTAATTTTGATTTTTCATTCCAAGCTTATCACCGCCTAACGCACCCTACAAAATTGCTTTTGCATGAGTAGAAAACGGGTTTCTCCGAGAAACCCGTTTTCTGTGCGTTACTCAACGGATTTAGTATGACTTCACAGATTAATATAGGAATAAATCTTCTTGGTAAAAAATATTATGTTTGGCAAGAAACAACCGAAACAACCGAACCAAGCGCAAAGTATGAGCGGTGTAACCGTCAATAGCGGTGTCGTTCAACAAGCTCAAGCGGGGCGGGATCTCCAGCAAGCTCAATCAGGAAATCTGAAAACCCAACAGGAAATCACCAATACAGAGGTGGTTAAGCAGTTGGAAAATCTGGAAACAGCGGTGAAAGCTTCATCTCTTACTCAAGAACAGAAAGATGAACTCCTAGACTATCTGCGTCCTGCCAAACGCGAAGCAGCAAAGGAAGGAGGGAGCAAGGATTTAGTGGGACAAAATCTAAAACAGGTCAATGAGACGCTGAAAACCGTAAAAGAAACCACAGAGGCGGGAAAAAGTTCAAACTCATGGCTATACCCCTCTTTATTCCTTCCTATTGAAATGGTATTATCATTTACTTAGCCGTAGGGTGCGTTCCCTAATGTGGCTCCTACCGCTCCACTAGCAGTGGGCTAATCTGGCTAACACGCTTTTGGGCGTGATATACGGAAAATTTCCGTATAATCAATAGTCCAGTAGGGTGCGTTAGACGGCGACAATCTCTGCTCTTACTTAGGACTAGCAATCCGTCGTAACGCACCACCCACGAGATGTATTAAAAATAGTAGGCGTTATTTTTTTATCGTTGGGTTGTAACCAGTAACGTTATGGGTTACACTTAATGGATGATAGTCAGCTGATCTTGTAGGGTGCGTTCCCTAATGCAAGTCCCACTGATCCAGCGATCAATTTTGGGGAACGCACCATGCCCATTGATTAAAGCTGTGGGTTTAAGTGCAATGCCGCTCTTGTGGGACCAGTTGGGGAATGTTAGCAAAGATTCCCGATGTTTAGGTTAAAATAGAGGGCAAAAGTTGCCACAGGGTCAAGCCAATGACAATCCATCAACCCCGCTATAGCAAAGAAGAATTTGCCCAACGTGGCGATCTGATTTATCAAACTCAAATACGTCCACAAGTCGAATTGGGTAATCAGGGCAAAATTGTAGCAATTGACCTTGAAACTGGCGACTTTGAAATTGATGCGCGTGAAATACCTGCTTGCAATAGACTCGAAGCCCGTCACCCAGATGCTCAAATCTGGATTGTTCGAGTCGGTTCTCGCTATGTTCGCCGATTTGGTGGACGTACAAAGAGATTAGTATGATCGCAGGAATCGTTAACGCGGATTTTGAGGCGATTATTTCACTTTCGATATGTGACTCTGAAGGAAATATTTACGCGCAAGATGCGATCGTTGATACAGGTTTTAATGGTTGGCTTTCATTGCCACCAGACCTAATCGATCAGCTAAACCTGAAATGGAAAAGACGAGGACGCGCTATTCTTGGTGATGGTAGCGAATGCGTTTTTAATGTCTATGAAGCCGTCGTAATTTGGGACGGAGATTATTTAACCATACCAATTGATGAAGCTGATTCCGAACCTCTAGTTGGAATGTCATTAATGGAAGGCTATCAACTCACAGTTCAAGTATTTGAAGAAGGCAGCGTAGAAATCCGCAAAGTAAGTGTCGTCTAACACTGCGTTGGAGCCGACTTTACAAAAAATACCTGCAAAAATTACAGATTGTCTGCGGCGGCTCAATTAGAACGTTATGCCGCATCAAAACCGCAAAGGAGGTTTATTATGGCTGAATGATTAGCAGTTGATGTTTCGAGAACTGGGGCGTTGGCTCCCCTTGCTTTTTTTGTGCGCTACTATGGAATTAAATGATTAAAAGCTAAGACTGCTATGGCACTGGCATCGAATGGACAAACAGCTATAATCCGCACAGAGCGAGGGCTTACAATTGCGGATACTCGTATTACTCTGTATGACGTAATGGATTATCTCAAAGCTCAGTATCCACCCAAGTTTATTCGTGATGCCTTCAATCTTACAGATGCTCAAATTCATGCTGCCCTTTCCTACATTGAAACACATCGAACAGAAGTGGAAGCGGAATATCAGGAGGTTTTAAAGACTGCCGCAGAAACTAAACAATTTTGGGAAGAGAGGAATCGCGAACGTTTTGCTCGGATCGCTGCTACTCCTCCTCGTCCAGGCTATGAAGCGGTTAGAGCTAAACTTCAGGAACGGAGAGCAAAGCGGGAAGCGAAGAAGCAATGATTGTTCTGGCTGATTACAACTTGAATCGGCAGCTGTAGGGTGCGTTCCCTAATGTGGCTCCTACCGCTCCACTAGCAGTAGGCTAATCTGGATAACACGCTTTTGGGCGTGATATACGGAAAATTTCCGTATAATCAATAGTCCAGTAGGGTGCGTTAGACGGCGATAATCTCTGCTCTTACTTAGGACTAGCAATCCGTCGTAACGCACCACCCACGAGATATATTACTGGACTTCCCCCATACATAAATACTAAAAAATTAACAAAACCCTTACTGCAGGTCGCTTCTAAGAAAAAATTGAAAAGAGACTACTGGGTACATTTTTCACTTGAAAATGGCTGTACCGTTGACTGTATCTGGAGTAGAG
>NZ_JADBVM010000184.1:0-6792 GCF_020244875.1 Microcystis sp. M44BS1 | reverse complement strand
CTTGTTCGGGTGTGGGGTAAAATCGAAACGAATAGGCTTTTTCCATGCCTCACATTCTAGCATATATTTCGTAAACGATGCTCATATTTAACAGTAAAGCCGTCGTAGAACGACGGGGTTTCAGACCCAAATTTTCGATGACACCACATCCGTTTTTAGGCTCTCACTTTTGGCGGATTATTAATGTAATGTTAATTGAGCTTAGAAAGGGATAAATCAATGACGGTATCCTATGAGCAAGACTTTCGACTTTAGGACGAACAAATGGCTGATTTAGGCGTTGCTGATTTGAGTCTTCACCCCGACATTTGAGATAAAATGCCTCTTAAGCTTAACTACTATAAGAATTCATCTTTCTATCGTATTGAGGACGACAGGGACTGCCCCAAGCGACCTTTTGAGCGGGAATATCGGCAAATACGCTACTTCTTGCCCCAATAACAACATTAGAGCCAATTTTTACCCCCGGAGCCAGGAAACAATCGGCCGCGATCCAAGTACCATTACCAATGAGGATGGGAGTGGTTTTTAAGCCAAAAGAGCGATCGCAGGGATCGTGACTGCCAGTGCAGAGATAGCATTTTTGAGAAATCACACAATGACTGCCGATGGTAACGTTATCTAAACTATAAATCACCACATCATCGCCGATCCAAGTATAATCGCCGATCGCCACTTTCCAAGGATAAGAAACCCTTGCCGTCGGGCGAATTTTCACCCCAAGGCCGATTTTAGCCCCGAATAGACGCAAAACAGCGCAGCGAAAGCTATCCATCTGGTGCAAACTAAGGGGGAAAAGAATCCCCTGTACTAACCACCAAAGTAGGATAATTGGATTAGAACGACCGCGATCAAACCAAGATTGATCGTAGGTACGCAGATCTAGCCACGCTTCCTCATCGGTGCGGATTTCTGGGGACATAGGACTTATTTAATCATTTCTACCGGTTGAGGTTCCGAGGGTTTAACCGGGGGATTAGCCTGGGCATTAACGTTTAATTTACCGCCAAATTGCCGTAATTCGTACAATTTAACCCCTATTTGGTATTCGTACTGACTCAAAAGACGACCGTAGATATAACCAGCTTTGCCATCCAGGAAACCGAGACGGATAAAATAAAAGAGAATAAAGCGCAGCAGCGGTTTAAAGGGCAATTTTACCCAAATTTTCTTTAAAAAACGTTTTCTCTGCACCGCATCACCGAACAGGTGCGCTCCGATCGTGCCACTTTCGTCATTACCCGTGAGAATATTGTAATAAACCCGCGCTTCCCAGTTGGAATAACGATTATGTCTTTCTAACCAATGATAGATATCGCGGAAATCGATGTGCAGCATATCATTTTTCAGATATCCCACCTTGCCATCAAGGATAACGTGTTCATGAACTTCGTTATCTCCCGTGTTAGGGATATCTTCCGTGTTTAAATTCTCGTATCTGCCCGACTTATGTTTAAATAAGCGCAGATTCCAGTCGGGATACTTGCCGCCATAACGGATCCACTGTCCGAGGAAGAAGACACGACGATTGAGATAATAACCGTTATAGTCGGGATCTTGGATCACGGTGGCGATTTCGTCCCATAGTTCGGGGGTGATTCTCTCATCACAATCGACGATTAATACCCATTCATTGCGAAAAGGCAGATTATCGAGGGACCAGTTTTTCTTTTTCGGCCAACGACCATTAAAATAAAATTGGACTACATTAGCCCCATAGTTGGTAGATATTTCGATCGAGCGATCGCTACTTTGGGAATCGACGACAAACACTTCATCAGCCCTAGCAACACTCTCTAAACAGGCGGGAAGGTTAGATTCCTCGTTTTTGGCGGGAATTAACACCGAAACGGGAATTTTTTCTGATTGACTAAACATTGGCACACTGTGGCTAGGTAGAGTGTTCGCATCTTTCCTTAAAACCCTTAGTCACTCAGAAAGCGAGAACTAGGACCTAAGATTTTTTTTTATCTTACTATACCTTATTCGGTTTTTACGTCATTCTCCTGCTCTTCTCCCTAAATTTCTAACTGCGAAATAGACGACTATACTGGGTTTCGTGGTTCATACTGGCAAAACTTAGCCCCCAACTCCAACTGCTCAGGTTTTCATCGGCTAAACTGATAATATCTGCTGTTGCTGTTAATAAACTGGGCTGTAAACCGATCAGAAGCGATTGTCCTAGGGTTTGTCCAAGGGGAATTAAACGCAATCCTGCATTGATTAAATTACTTGCCCAACTGTGTAAATAGCCTAAAACCGCTAATTCTTGGCCAATTTGCCAATGACTTGCCCCGATCGCAAAAGCGGTGGCATAATTAGCCTGTTCTGGTAGATTATCTCTGGCCGGTGCTAACTCCCGCAATAAGTTTAACAGCGATCGCCCCATTTGCCAGCTTTGCTGTCTTAATTCGGCTGTTTCCCGCGTTGCCGATAACCAATTATCCCAATAATTAAGTTTTGTAAAATCCTCTTGACAAAAACAACGATATACCCTTACCAAAACAGCCGTTTCTAAGCGAACCGAGCCTTGACCAAGCGATCGCTCTAACCAATCATTTAAGCTGGCACTATTGGAGATAATCCCCTTTTCGACGAGGGTTTCTAGCCCTTCGGAATAACTATAGGCCCCCACGGGTAAAATGGGACTAGCCAATTGTAATAAACACAAAAGTTCTTTTTGAGCGAGCATAGAAAACCGAGAAAATTGTCCTTAACACAATGAGGGAAATGCTTGGCACTTCGGTATGTAGATCGGTAGAAAGCGGCACTCTCTGAATTATACCGTGATTAATAGCCACAATTATAAACTACTATACTTATGTCCTCACGAGAACAGCATTTTCTGAAAATAAATCTTGTCGTTCTCCTCTTGATTTTAGCTTTGATTGCTGGGGTTGATCGGGAAAAATTACACTCTAGTCTTTTATTTTATCCTCCCGCTACTCCCCCAACTCCGCTCGCTGGTTTATTAACCCATTCTTTTCAATTGCTTTGTTGTCTGCCCCCGATTGTTTGCCTTTTTAGTTATGCTTTATTGTCTGGGGAGACAAGTTTTAGTAATTCTCGCCATTTTTTACTTGTTTCTGGCATAATAACGGGACTGTTTGCCATCAATGAAATCTTCAGAATTCATATCATTCTCCTCTATTTTAATATTCCCAAATTTTTGACTATCTCTGTTTATGGCCTCGCAATTCTGATTTATGGTTTAGCATTTTGGCGGCAAATAAGACAAACTTCTTACCAAATTTTAATCATCTCTTTAGCACTTTTAACTTTTGCGATCGCTATCGATTTTCTCCAGCTTAAAAATCAAGGTTTTGCTAGTCTAAGTGAAGGAATTCCTAAACTGTTAAGTGCTGTGAATCTAGCTGGCTATTTTTGGGATGTATGTTTTCAAGAAATTTCAGCCCAGATCAAATCCCAATAAATTATCCATTCATCTGTTTAACCAGATGTAAAATTTCGGGAAGAATCAGTTTTTCTAGGGCTAATCTAACGGCATTAGTGGAACCAGGGAGAGAAAAGACTAATAAGTTTTGATAAACCCCAGCTATTGCCCTTGATGCCATGGCACGGGAGCCAATTTCCTGATAGCTGAGATAACGAAATAATTCGCCAAAACCGGGCAAAGTAATCCTTAATAAAGGTACTAAAGCATCGTATGTATTGTCTCTGGGAGCAATACCCGTACCCCCATTGAGAATTAAGACTTTTATCTGATTTTGATTGCTAATCTCTGGTAAGATTGCTTGAATTTGTAAGGGTTGATCGGGGATAATTAAGTATAGGCCGATATCATGACCCGATCGAGTTAGTAAATCTTGAATTATTTGGCCACTCCTATCCGTCTCTGGGGTACGAGTATCGCTCACCGTGACTACGGCACAGGTAAGGTTAAGGGGGGCGGTGTCGGGATGGGGATTGACAATCCCGTCACTAAAAGCGAGGGATTCTTGGTTCATCGAGTTTCCTTAATCTGACAGGACGTATCCAACAATCGATTTTGTCTTCTCTCTTGGCATCCATCCAAAGCCTTAATGCTTTGTTTCTGATGAATTGTACTGTACGAATAGCTTCATCTAAGTAGGGAGGCACAATTATTTGTAGGATGGGTTAGCGGTAGCGTAACATAATCGGGCGTTGGGTTTCATGCTTCAACCCAACCTACGTTCATCTTATATTTAATTCCACCCACCTACTTATGGCAGAAGACTGACTTGGTTTGACCACTGCTTTCATTTCTAAGATAATCATTGTTTATCGACCTCAAACAACTTATTTTAAGTTAACCTATACAGCAGAGATTGTCAAGATTTTAGTCGTGCTTCGCTCTTTTATATTGGTCGGGGTTTCATCCCGTCGCGCTAAGCACTTCCGGTCTTCACCCCGACATTTGAGATAAAAATTAACATGAATCGCTCACTCTTCCTTATTTTTCGGGTCATTAGACCTGTCAGACTAAATCAGCAAGATAGCTCACCATCACCACTACTCCCCGCTCCCCGCTCTCCTATAGCTTTTACACAGGATTTAGTAAGAATAATACCTGCTGCCTGAAGCGGCAAAAATACGGGTTTCAACCTAGACGCAGTTTAGTGATAATTCTTTGACAATAGAGTTGAATTCCTTCTAACTTAGCTAGGGAGAATTTGGGTTTAATGGGAAGGATCAGTAAAGACATAAAACTCATCCGCAGCAAGCGATAAACAAGGATAGTTAAAGTCGTATGTTTTTCGAGACTGAGAAGATAACTATAGATATTATGAGTTAGTCTTAGATAACCATAGCGTCGGGTGATAGAAGATGGTTCATGAATGATTTTAATCTGATTGGTAACAACAACTAAATAGCCTTGATTTGCGTATCTTCGGGAAAAATCAAAGTCTTCGTAGTAGAGAAAGTAATCGGGATCGAAATGGGGACAAGTGGAAAAATTAGAGCAATTAATTAATAAACTGCATCCCGTCACCCAGTCGGGAATAAGATAGGATTTATCTCCGTAGTCTAAGGATTCCTCTACTACGTTAATTGTGCCGATTTTGGCATTGAATTTTCCCCAACCAAACCAGATTTTACCATCCGGTTCGTAAATTTCTGTACCAGCGATGGCAACTTCGGGATATTGCTGAAAAAATTTGCTTGCTTTCTCCAGAGAGTCCGGTAATAAGTAAGCGTCGGGATTAACTAACCAAACGATAGCTTCTCTGTCTTGTTGATAAATCCAATCAAGTCCTAGATTACATCCTTTCCCAAATCCTAAATTTTCCCCCGCTTCAATAATCTTGACCCTTTCCGCTGCTAAAGATTGGATATTTTTATCTTCAGGGGAATTGTTAACAATGATGAGAGTAGCGGATAAGTTATCGTTGAGGGAAGCAATTAAACGCTTAATTAATTCCCCGCAATTGTAGTTAACCGTCAATAGATAAATCATTACTGATAAAAGGTAGGAGTCACTGGTAATTAACAATGGTTAGAGAATAGCTTTCCCGTGAGAATTACTTCTTCTGAAGACGACAGAGATTAAAATTTTCGATTTTGGTGGGAAAGGGTTGACAACTTTGGAAGTCAATAACGAGATTTTCCTTGGCTAAATCCTCCACTATATCAGGAGATTTTTTATTAAAGTCTGTCTGGAGAATGTAGAGAGATTCTGGGGGAGTATTAGCAATAAATGTCTCGGCATTTTTTCGCATTAAAGTTCCCTCACTGACTCCAGTATTGCCTTTGAGTCTCACAAAACGAGTCGAAGCGGGAAAATAAGGAACGATAAAAGATGTTCCTTCATCTCCCCAGATAACAATCGTGGAATTTTCGTAGGGTTTTAATGCTTGACTATCGATACCAAAATAATGATCTGACCATCCCATTCTCCACCAATCCATCGGTTTAACCGTAGTGACAATCAAGGAAAATATTAGCAAATTTATGATTAATAATGGTTGTCTGCGAGGATAAAGATAGGCAATAATCAAAATAATTAAAGCGGGACTGATTAATTCTAATGGTATCAGATAACGATAGATAGAAAATCCCACTAACCAAATAGAGTAAGCGGTCAGATAAAAAGGCAGTAAAAACCCTAAAACTGCACCGTGGGTTAAGTCAGGTTCAGAGGATAGATTGCGCTTAGAAATAGCACGAAAAATAATCATTACTATTAGTAAAATCATCAATAAATAGGTGATGGCTAATCGGCTATCTTGGAAAGGAACCTCAGATACAAGAGTTTGTCTCTGGATAAAATAAACAGGATAAAACAACCATTGCCAGATATCTTTAGGCAAATATTGTATCCCTTTAAAATTGTAGTCGGTTTCAATATAAGGAGATTGAAAAATTTTATTAAAGAACGGAAAAAGAGGATTAGCAAACTTTGTCCACATTAGGATAATCCAATAACCAGCAGTGAGACTAAAACCCACGGCCATTGAGATAATTGATAGAATTAAATTGCGTAACTTTTCTGACCAAGAATTGGGTAAAAAATTAATGGCTACCAAAAAGCTGATACTATATAAAGCATTGGTTAATTTTAACCCCGTTGCCAATCCTAATAAGAGTCCAGCTAAAAGAATATTTTTAGAGGGAATTGGCAGATTTTTCCCGAAACTACTAACTATAAAAAATAATCCTCCCAGAACAAAAACACTGGTGGTATTATCACCAATACTGGTTCCTAACTCCGAGATATAGGCTGCCCCAAAAATACTGGTAATCGCTGCCGCTATGCTTAGAGTTATCTTGTATCTTTCGGAAACTTTATCTAGGGAATGATAGGTAATT
>NZ_JADBVM010000183.1:0-5867 GCF_020244875.1 Microcystis sp. M44BS1 | reverse complement strand
TTTCTATCAATTGCAAGCCAAATATAGACCTTTATCGTCTTAGAAAAAACCAAAGACCACATCTCATCACATTCTATAACCAATTTACCTTTTGGTTTGTCCGAAACCTTTATTTGACGGGGGACAGCCGCCAGTTTATTGTTGACATAATTTTGTAAACATGAGCAACTTACCCCTGTTACTCTGGCAATTCCTCGTCAGGAAATTCGTTCGAGTAAGAGTTTGTCAATTAATTGTTTGGTTTCGTCAGAGACGGTTTTATTAGTGGGATTGATCACAAACGGTTGACCACATTCTTTACCTTGACGTTTGGGTTTTCCCTTAGGAATAGAACCATTCTTGATCATATAATGAGAACCACAATTAGGACAGGGGAATAGAGGTGAACTAGGGGGGGGACTTTGTTCGGTGCTAGACTGATATTTGAGTAAGCCAGACAGAAGCCAGAAAAAGATATTTATCAGAAAAGTCATGAGCAAGCTAGAGGTTTAAAGACTGATTGGGTTCCAATTATTTTTATTCATAAATATTTTACACAATTCATACCAGGTAAGCAAGAGGGCTACGCCACTACTACCGAATCATTACCCTGCTCCTAAATCTGCCGATATATTTTTTAGACGAAGATTTTTTATCTTGAGCAAATCCTCATAATCCTTCATCGAAATAATAGCCACACAATTGTGGTCATGCTCCCGGACAAGAATCGGTTCTTGTTGGGCCCTGTCCATAATGTAAGCAAAATCTTCCTTTACTTGTGAAACTGAAACTTGTCCTATGGTATTTTCTTTGAGAAATAACTGTGTTTATTCTAACATACCCAATTGTGCGATCACCGTAGTGGATTGTTCCTCCTAAATGATGTAAGTGCAATCGCCTATCTTGTAGGGTGCGTTACGCTATCACTAACGCACCAATTTTCTTAAGATGGTGCTTTACGGCGCAATCATAATTTAATTATTAACAAATTTCCTTTAAATACGCGCAAACACGCACCCTACAGGCTGATTTAAGAGAAGTAGAATCCTTTATTTAGTCAATAGTTAACATATAATTGAGTTAAGATATTCTCATTCAACGATTTTCCCTATGGCACAAGCTCAGGAACCGAACGATAAAAATTATGAAGTGGAGCGTCAATTGAGGAGTCTTAATCGGCGCCTGGAGCGTCTGGAAGATACCCAAGTGACAGGAAGAGAGCTAAACCGGAGTTTTGATCGAGTCTATGAGGAAATTGATCATCTTGAAGATAAAGTTGATCGGCTTCAATCGAATTTTGAAGAGTTTCGTGATGAGATTAACCAAAAATTAGATACGATTTTACAACATATTACGGGCATCAATTAAACTGCGATCGCCCGATTGACAGGGATCATCAATAAAGTCTTATCCTAGGTTGGGTTTCACTATCGTTCAACCCAAGACTTTTAAATAATTGAGTTGGGTTTCTACAGATTACTAATTTGCTAAGAGAATAGAATTTACAGGTAACGATTCAGATTCCAAATGAGTTAAATCAACAACTTGACTTGCTCTATCAATGTCAATTCCGACTAATTTTCCTTCTTTGTCAAAATCCAAGACAATATCAGGAGCAATTTCTTGAGAATCGGTAATCGTTTTATCTGATAGACTAATGTACAGGGAATCAGTTTCAGGATAATAATTAAATTTCATTTTTTTACTCCTTAAAATTACGATCTGGGAAAGCGTTATGAGCGGACATCGCTTCCCTTCAAGAGTTTGGCCTTGAGGGGAATTAAATAATTCTCCCCTTCTACCTGTACCCCATATCCTGCATAATAAAAGACTCCTACGCCACCCTTACGGAATTATCGGCTAAAATCATCGATTGCACCTCGTTTTCTGGTGCTAAAATACTATTGTTCTTTCATAGTTTATCCTTCCTTCATATTAATGTTTATAGTTCTATTAACACCCGAATTTTAGCGAATTGGACATCAACTTTCGGCTTAAGAATTATTTCAACATCTTTATCAAGAGCGTTGAGAATATGAAACAAATCTTCAAGAGAAAATTGACTCAGTTTTCCCTTGATTAATTGAGATGCTTCTAGTTTTGATATTCCTAAAGTTTCTGCTGTTTCAGCTTCCGTGAAGTTCCGTTCATTGACAATATCAATAATCCGAGATAGAATTTGAGCGCGGACTAAAGTTTGTTCGGCTTCTGGGTCGCCAAGATCAGCGAAAATATTACTATTACTTTTTTCAAAATCACTCATTTTCTTATTCTCCTTGATTTTTTAACCATTCTTGATAACTTATTTCAGCCAGTTTTATTTGAAATGGCTCCGTATTTTTCCAACGATAGGTATTCACATCTCGATAATCAACGGAAAGAATTTGACCTGAACCTAATTCTTCTGCTAAAATAACCAAAGATGCGTCGGCTAAATCCATTGGCAAATCTCTATATTTTTGCATCAGTTCTTCAGTGTGTTGGCACTGCTTAGTTTTAGGGAAAAAATCTATAAATCTCTCTTCTGTGTAAGAATCGACTAAAGATCAGTTCATCGTTAATAATTGCAACACCAATACGATAATCTCCTATTTTGATACGATAAAAACCCTGATAACCTTTAAGCTTTTTGAGGTTTTTTATATCATCCAGTGTTTGAGCTAATTTGCATTCATTGACAACAGTTTTTATCTCAGATAATAGTTTTTGATCTTTAATTTTTCTTAAGTCTTTGGAGAATTTGGCTACAAATTGAATTTTCATTCAACTTCTCCATTGAGAATAGCAAAAACTTCTTCTTCTGGAACAAATTCACCATTTAATCCTTCCGTAATAGCATTAGCTAAACCAATATCTTCTAGAGCTTCGATAACAATTTCATAAAATAGTTCCCGTTTGTTTTGCATCATTTCAATGAGGATTTCGGTTAGGATTTCTTTGGTTTTTTCTTCGGTAATAATTGATGACATTACGGTTAGTCCTTTATTTAAAGTTGGCTGGTGCGTTACATTAATATTAACACACTTTACGAGATCGGCGATCGCACTTAGATTAGGATTTATTTCGATACATAACCTGGATACTTACACTAGAGTTTGCTACAGCTTGGGGAGTGACTAGGATTTCTATATTCTGACCTAATGCTACTAGAAAGCTAAACATCTGCTCAAGAGAAAATTTTTGCAATCTGCCATTTTTTAAGTTAGAAATTTTAGCCTCGTCAATTCCCAAAATTTGACTGACCTCCTGCTGGTTTAATCCTTTTTCAGTAATCAGATCATAAATCACTGAAGCCAGCTTGACTTTAGCGAGTTTTTCTTCAGCATTAGCAAAGCCTAAGTCTTCAAAAATGTTTCCTGAACTAATAGTATATTCTGTCATAATCATTTATCCCCTTTTTGGTATTTATTGTTGCTCTTTGGCAATCTCCTGTGCTTTTTTCAGGCGTTCTTTGATTAGATCAATATTTTGTTTTGGTGTTTTAATCCCTGATTTTGATTTTTTCTTAAAGGCATGGAGAATAAAAATAGCATTGCTTAGTTTAAGAGCATAAACTGTTCTATAGGTATCGGTTTGATAATCGCTGACTATTTCAAAAACACCATTAAACCCCTTTAAGCTTTTGACATTAGGATGATTTTGATTATTCTGAACACGATAAAGAATGTAGCCAACTTCATCAACAACCTCTTCAGGAAATTCTAACAGGGCAAGCGCATCTTAACAATCCTTGACAAAATGAACTTTGTGTGAGTTGCTTACCCAGAGGGCAATTCAGGAATATTTGAGGAGAATTTGCCATCTCAATTGTTAAGCAAGAATCGACCAAATGTTAAGATTTCGTAACTATTCTGATTGACTGGTATCACCTGAAATGCCCACACAGCAAGCGGATCACAAAATTGGCCAATTGTCAATAGCTTTTGAGATGCTCTCACCCTGGAAATTCTAATAGCTCCTTTTTTGATGCTCCAATCCAGATAACAGTTTTCAGTTGTTTATCTACCATTTTTTCAAAAAAATGTGACAAATACAAATAAAAAGCTCATAAATTTGTTATAAAAATCCTCAAGACTAAGTTTGACAAAAGACCTGAGATTGTTATATTCTACAGGTGAAAAGCTTTTGCACGAAAGAGCCACACCCCACGCACCAATTATATCATTCATTCTGCCTGAATATCAAACAGGAACTAGAAACCTGTTACTAGGGAGAGATTGCTACGGGGGGATATGCGGTAGCAGTTAAATAATCATAATAAAAACCACAGAGGACACAGTAGCCGCTCTTGTCGGGTGCGTTAGTGATAGCGTAATGCACCAATTTTCTTAAGATGCTGCGTTACGGCGCGATCATAGTTTAATTATTAACAAATCTCCTTTAAATACGCGCAAACACGCACCCTACAAGCTACTAACAAGGCTCATTTTGACTCGTTGATTAAGGGCAGTGGCAATTTTTTGTAGCATTATTAGGGGATTGTCTTGATAGTCAGCGTCTTCTAGATCTTCAATAACGGATTGCTCAACATGGATTAGGTCGGCTAGTTGTTGTTGAGTTAATCCAGCATTCATACGAGCGTCATAAATCAATTGTGCGATTTCTGAGTTGAGGGATTCTAGGGCAATTTGTTCTTTGATTGTGGGATCGTCTGCAATCATTTGGTGAATGATTTTTACGGCATCTGTGGTTTTAGGCATTGTTTATTTCTCCTTGATAAGTATGAAGTTCTGGATTTTGTTTAAATTGTGCTTTTCTTTGGATAATTCTCTCGATGTCTTGTGAGGAAACGGCGGAAGTTTTTTTGATAAGAGCATGACCAATAATTGCTATATTTTGACCATGATAAAAATAGAGGATTCGATATTGTATGGTTCCCTGTTTGGCTCTAAGCTCCCAGATCTCATTTCTGAGATAATCGGCAGCAGGACGGCGCAGTTCATGTCCTTGTGCGGCAAGTTGTTCGATTTTGGTTATACATTTGGCAAATCCTTTTTTATCAGTTTTGAGTAATTTCTGAAGCCACTCAACGACGGGTGAGATGCCTTCTGCTTCTTGATAAAAGATGATTTTTGTCTTTGGCACGTTTCTTTTTAAATAGTATGCGATGAAAAATCAATAAATGCAATCAGGTGATGGTGATGGGTATCGAATTGCTGGATAGCTCATAACCTCGTTGAAAAGAATTATGCGATCGCCCCCTGTTTATCCCCTAAATTAAACTTAGAAATTTCGCGATAATAGACATCAACATCGTCAAGTATCAAGTTCTGTGAAAAGCTGATGTTTCCGTGAGCAAAACCCCTAAAATTAGACTTGACAAAAGACCTGAGATTGTTATATTCTACAGGTAACAAGCTTTTACACGAAAGAGCCACACCCCACGCACCAATTATATCATTCATTCTGCCTGAATATCAAACAAGAACTAGAAACCTGTTACTAGGGAGAGATTGCTACGGGGGGATATTCGGTAGCAGTTAAATAATCATAATAAAAACCACAGAGGACACAGTAGCGGCTCTTGTCGGGTGCGTTAGTGATAGAGTAACGCACCAATTTTCTTAAGATGGTGCGTTACGGCGCGATCATAGTTTAATTATTAACAAATCTCCTTTGGATACGCGCCTAACACACCCTACAAGCTACAGTGATAGCGTAACGCACCAATTTTCTTTCTTAAGATGGTGCGTTACGGCGCGATCATAGTTTAATTATTAACAAATTTCCTTTAAATACGCGCAAACACACACCCTACAAGCTACCTCAATTTTTTCAAAAAAAATCGACCAGCGGCTCTTGTAGGGTGCGTTAGTGATAGCGTAACGCACCAATTTTCTTAAGATGGTGCGTTACGGCGCGATCATAGTTTAATTATTAACAAATTT
>NZ_JADBVM010000182.1:0-17148 GCF_020244875.1 Microcystis sp. M44BS1 | reverse complement strand
TAACTTCGTTTAAAAAGTCTAATTCTTCTTGTTTTTTCCAATCGGTTAGAATTGAAGAAGTTTCAGTATATCCTACTCTTTCTTGTCTTTCGTACCAAGCTTGTGTTCTGAGATGGAGAGCTTTATTGTAAACCAATCTTACACAGCCCAAAGTGCGCCGCAATAGCGACTCTTGTTCGGGTGTGGGGTAAAATCGGTAGCGATAGCTTTTCCATGTCTCACATTTTAGCATATATTTCGTAAACGATGCTCATATTTAACAGTAAAGCCGTCGTAGAACGACGGGGTTTCAGACCCAAATTTTCGATGAAAATTAAAATTTTTCTGATTTCAAGCTACCGACGACTAACTGATAACGGAAATGAGTCCTCTAAACTTATCCCAAGGCATCGAAGATTTTAAACATGGGCAAGTACATAGACAGAAGAATAATTCCCACCATCCCCGCAACACCAATCATCATCAAGGGTTCAATGATACTGGTTAAAGCTTTAATGGCCTGTTCCACCTCATCTTCGTAGAAATCCGCCACTTTCATCATCATGGCATCTAATTCTCCCGTTTCCTCCCCAATACTAATCATTTGAATGGCCAAAGCTGGGAAAACATTGGCTTTTTGTAAGGCCAAACTCATCATTCCCCCCTGCTGAATTTCCGCCTTGGCACCAGCGATCGCATTGGCAATTACCTGATTACCCACCGTATTACAAACGATGTCGAGGGAACTTAAAATTGGGACACCAGAACGCGTCAGAGTCCCAAAAACCCGGCAAAATCTAGCCACAGCCGACTTTTCATTCAAATCACCAAAAAGAGGCATTTTAAGGAAAAAATGGTCAATTTGCAGACGACCCACCGGGGTTTTGTAATAGCGACGCAGTAAAAAAACCGTGGCAACAATGGTGACAATCGGAATTAAAATCAACCAACTACGCATCACACCACTTAAAAAGAGCATAAATTGCGTTAAAGCCGGTAGTTCCACCTTTAAATCGGTGAAAATTTTCGCAAAGACGGGAATTAAAAAGATCGTCATCCCGAAAAACACAACTACCGCCAAAATTCCTACCGCTACTGGATAAGTCATCGCTGATTTAATCTGGTTTTTCAAGCGGGCCATGTCTTCCAAAAGTTTCGAGAGACGGTTGAGCACTTCATCGAGTACCCCCCCCGTCTCACCAGCTTCGACCATACTGACATAAAGTTCATCAAAACATTCGGGATGTTTGGCCATCGCTTCCGATAACGGACTCCCTTGCTGTACCTCAGCACTAATCGCTTGTAGGGCTTTTTTCATCTTGGGATTACCGCATTGATCCCCCAAAACTCCCAAACATCTCACAATCGCCACACCAGCATTAATCATTACCGAAAATTGACGGGAAAAAACCGCTTTATCTTTGATGGAAATGCTGGCAAACATCAACTGTAAACCGGAAAGATCGATCTCTCCCCCCACTTTTTTGACTTTACCGACGGCGGCATATTTCGCCTTCAGCATCGTCCGGGCCTGTTCGGGAGACATAGCTTCAACTTTCTCTTGGAAAACTTTTCCAGAGCCGCTTTTAACTTGTGCGACAAAAGTAGGCATAGAACAAATCAGTTATCAGTTATCAGTTATCAGTTATCAGTTATCAGTTCACTGTTTACAGCAAAAAACTTCCCACTCTCCTATACCTTTTAAACAGGATTTAGGATTAAATCCGGGCTTTAGCGTTAGTGCTGGCCCCGGCGATAAGACGTTGTAATTCATCGGGTTTACCGCTTTTAGAAATGGCCTCTTCCAAAGAGACAACACCCCTAACAACTAAATTAGCTAATCCCTGTTCCATGGTTTGCATTCCTAACTTCATTCCCGTTTGAATTGCTGAATAGACTTGGGGGGCTTTTCCTTCCCGAATTAGGTTGGCGATCGCTGGAGTTACCACCATGATTTCCTGTACCATTGCCCGGCCAAATTCCCCTGGTTTAGGATTTTTTTTCTTGACTAGGTTTTGACTAAAAACTGCTAGTAAAGAATTGGATAACATGGCGCGAATTTGTGCCTGTTGGTTAGCAGGAAAAACGTCAATAATCCGATCCACTGTTCCCGCTGCCGAGCTAGTGTGTAGGGTTCCGAAGACTAAGTGACCGGTTTCTGCCGCCGTGATTGCCAAACTAATTGTTTCTAAATCCCGCATTTCTCCCACGAGGATAATATCAGGATCTTCCCGTAAAGATGCTCTTAAAGCGTTAGCAAAACTCTTGGTATCTTCCCCTTTTTGTCGTTGGTGAAACAGACTTTTTATATTAGTAAAAACGTATTCAATTGGGTCTTCTACAGTTAAAATATGTTCAGACCTAGTCCGATTAATTAAGTCTAAAATTGCCGCTAAAGTGGTAGTTTTACCTGAACCTGTTTGGCCAGTTACGAGAATTAATCCCCGCGGTCTTTCCGATAACTCCCGTACTACTCTAGGTAAATTTAATTGTTCAAAGTTAGGAATTTTAGAGGACAAAGCCCGTAAACAAGCTGCATAAGCTCCCCTTTCTTTATAAACATTGACCCTAAATCTTGCTAATCCTTTCACCCCGTAGGAACAGTCTAATTCCCAATTCTGCTCTAACTCTTTTCTTTGAGTATTATTGAGCATACTAAAAATCAATTTCTGACAATCTTGCGGGGTTAAAGATTCTTCATTAATCGGGGCGAGTTTGCCACTAATGCGAAAATAGACTGGCGCCCCAGACTGAATGTGCATATCAGAACCGCCCATCTCGACCAATTGTTGCATTAAATCTTCGATCATTAATTCCATAAGTTAAACCCCATCTCTAAGGTAAAATCAGTGAACAGTAACCAGTGAAAAGACATTGGGAAAGTGCTATTTAAGACTACTCACTTAATACTCCTTACTTAAAACTCAAATCTCATAACTGATAACTGAAAAACTGTCTTAATCACTAAATCGCGGTGTCATACAATAGGGACAATCGAGCCATTCTGGTTGTAGTTCGGCGCGACAACCACGACAGATTAAACCGCTTTTCCGTTTGGCTTTTAGTTCCGCTTCCAGACCGGAATCGGTAAATGTCACCCGTTCCACTTCTTCGAGGGTGGTGTAACCCTCGCGCACCAGATTTAAACTATAGGCTAGGAGTGTCACCATGCCCTCATCGACGGCCGTCTCCTTAATGCGATCAGTGGTTGCCCCTTGGTTAATTAACTGCTGTAGTCGTTCACTATTCTGCATTACCTCATAGACACCAATGCGACCTTTATAACCGCTGCCGCTACACTTAAGGCAGAGATTGCCCTGTTTTCGCGCCTGTTGAATTTCCTCAAGGGTGAGGGTATTAGCCTTATAAAAGGTCACTTCCCGTTCATTGGCGGCGGAAAGACCAAAACGGGCTAATTCCTCTTGACTGGGGTGATAGGCGACTCGACACTGGCTACAGACGCGCCGCATGAGACGCTGGGCTAAAACTCCCAAGAGAGAACCAGAAATCATAAACGGTTCAACCCCCATCTCATCGAGACGAGCGATCGCACCTGCGGCATCGTTGGTGTGTAGGGTAGTTAGGACCAAGTGACCGGTTAGGGCGGCCTCGATCGCTGTTTTGGCCGTTTCCTTGTCCCTAGTTTCTCCCACCAGAATCACATCCGGATCTTGTCGCATGAATGCCCGCAGAATCGAGGCGAAATCCATGCCTTTTTCGCGAATTACCTGCACCTGGGTGATGCCTGGTAGAGAATATTCGATCGGATCTTCGGCCGTACTAATATTGACCCCGGGGTGATTTCTTTCCGCTAACACCGAGTATAAAGTGGTGGATTTCCCCGAACCGGTCGGGCCTGTCACCAGCAACAGACCAAAAGGGTGACTGGCCAAGTCTCGGACGATTTGCAGGGTCTTTTGATCGGTGATCAGTTTATCTAAACCCAACTGGGTGGCCGAGTTATCGAGAATCCGTAAACAGACTTTTTCCCCGTAGCGACTGGGCAGGGTATTAACCCGAAAATCCACTTTCCGCCCTTGATACATCCGCCGAATTTTACCATCTTGGGGAAGACGACGTTCGGCGATATCGAGCTCGGCCATGATTTTAAGACGGGCTGTCACCGCCGGGGTAATTTTTTTCGGCAGTGGATCAAAAGCTTGATGAAGAACTCCATCTTTGCGAAAGCGAATTTTCAGGAATTCTTCTTGGGGTTCGATGTGAATATCGGAAGTCCCTTCCTGTAGGGCTTTAGCTATAATTTTATTGACGAGGTTGATGACGGGAGCTTGATTAGCTTCCCCTTCTCCGAGATCATCGGCCACTTCATCGTTAGCCGCACCAGAGGCCACCTCAATATTGCTGACAATACCAGTGAGATCCGAGAGTTTTTCTAGTTCTTTTTCTTTTTGCAGTCGGGCTTTTTCCTGTTCTAGCTCCGGTTGAGCCGAGTGGAATTTTTCCAGTAATCTTTCATAATCTTCGCTAGTAATCACCAAACGCTGTAAACCTAACTCCCTGGGGCGGAGAATACGATTAATATCGTCGGAAGCCTCGAGGTTGTCGGGATCGACCATGGCTATCAAAATCGCAGCCGGCTCTCCTTCGATCTTTCGCAGGGGGATGAGACGATAGCGACGACAAAGATCGATCGGAATCAAAGAATCGATCAATCGGGCTATTTCCATTCCATCCACATCGCTCAATTCGGGGTCGATCGATTCGACTCCGTAGAGAATTTTTAATTCAAATAACTGATTTTTCTTGTACTGTCGCTGCAAATCCGGGGGCAAAGGGCGCCCAGTTAGTTGTTGTAATATTTCTACTAGCGATCGTCCCGATTTCCGTGTTTCCACCAGGGCCTGTTGCATTTGGTCGGCACCGATATATCCCGACTGCACCAACTTGTTACCAAAGGGGGAAAAGTAATTGCGTAGGGCAACGGCACGGGTTTTCTTGGAAGAAAATGTCATAGACGATTCTTAACCTCTCCACTACCCTTAAATGTTCCCAATTTTACTGGTAAAATTGCATTCTAGCAAAAATTTTTCTAGATCACCGATTATCTATCGGGGTCGCTTATATCCAGTTACGCATCTTGTCCACAAAATGTTACATTAAGGGTTAAACCTTGATTATTAGCTGGTACTTAAAGACCAAAATTAGCAGTAAATGGTCATATATTGCCAAATTACCCAATAAAATTGTCTACTATGAGTGCAGAACCAAATACCTCAGTAATTTTCGACGAAAACCAAGAATCCTTTCCTAATTCCCCCGAATCCCTGACCACCGAATCGGAAGCCAGTGTCACCGATGAAGCCAAAACTGTGACGGATCAGGCCGCCTCTAGCGAGGAATTTTCCTTTCTAGGCGGAATGACTATCGATACTCTACAAGAAGAAATCGACACTCTCAAACAGCAGTTAGAGGAGCAAACCCAACAGGTTGATGCCTATAAGAAACGCTATATCACTCTAGCGGCCGAGTTCGACAATTTTCGCAAACGCACAGCCAAGGAAAAAGAGGAACTGGACACAAAAATCAAGGGCAAAACCCTGATGGAAATTCTTGGCGTGGTGGATAATTTTGAGCGCGCCCGTACTCAAATTAAACCGGCTAATGATGGCGAGATGGGTATTCACAAGAGTTATCAAGGGGTCTATAAAATCTTAGTAGAGAGTCTCAAGCGTTTAGGCGTTTCCCCCATGCGTCCGGAAGGTCAACCCTTTGATCCCACCTACCACGAAGCGATGATGCGGGAGTACACCGATGAACATCCCGAAGGCACGGTGGTCGAGCAGCTAGTGCGAGGATACACTCTCGGAGAAGATGTTTTGCGTCATGCTTTGGTAAAAGTGGCTGCCCCCAAAGAGACAGATCCTAACGCTGATCCGTCAGAATCCACTTCCATTCCATCCCAGGAATCAGTCTAAAATTCCGATGGGGATTAAACTGGTTTGAGGGTTAGGTATTAGCCAGTAGGGTCTGTATTCCCTCCCGATCACCTATCCCTCATCCCCACTGAAAGACTTTTTCTCGCTTTTATCTTTTAATTAAAAACGCTTCTATACCCAAGGCTTTTGCCCCTTGATAGTCCTCTTTTTTACTATCGCCAATATGCCAAGCTTGTGCGGGGGGACAATCATGTTTTTGTAGGGCGATTTGAAAAATTTCCGGATCGGGTTTGGCTGCTCCTGTCTGGGAAGAAATCGTGATCGATCGAAAAAAATATTCTAAGCCTAATTCGGCCAAAACTTGGTAGATACGACTATCAAAATTAGAAATAATGCCCAACTCGATCCCCTGAATCTGCCAGAGTCTTAAAGCGGGAATGACATCCTCGTACAGCAGCCAAGGCTCGTCCGTGGCAAAATGATGATAAAGTTCGCCAAAAAAAGCCTCAAAATCGGGAAATCTTTCCAGATAACCTAATTTATTAAAAACTGCCCCAGTCAGCGATCGCCACCAGCGGTACTCTAACTGAGGAATTTGTGCCGGTTCAACCTTAGGAAAAGCTAGGGGGGGAGAAGTGGGGAAAATAGCCGAGAAAGACTGTTCTAGACTCTCTGCCGCCACCTCTACCCCAAAATCCGCCGCTATTTGGCTATAAATTGCTCCGACACTGCCTTTTACCCCAAAAAGTGTCCCCACAGCATCGAGAAAAATAACTTGCGGTTTCTCCATGAGAGTTTTGTCTTTAACGGTCTAACTGAGGTTTTTAGGGTCGGTCCTTTGGGAGGACTAACACACCTAACCATTGCTTATTTTAAAGGATTATGGCCGAAATTCTCGGATCACTTGCCAAACCCTTAATACCTCTGCCACTGTCCATGCTTGGGCAAAAGCTCCCCTAGGGGTAAAAGGGGCATTACCATCGAAAATTTCACTTAAATTACCGATACAGCTATCCCGAAGATGATCGATCATCGGTGTTAAAAAACTCTCAGCCAGGATGGGATCGCGATAGACTTTTAGATGGGCTTCGATAAATGCCCCTAATAACCATCCCCAGACTGTCCCCTGATGGTAGGCACTATCTCTTTTTAAGCGATCGCCACTGTAAACGCCACGGTAATCGGGATGATCGGCAGCAAGCGATCGCAAACCGCGAGAAGTCAACAATTTTAAAGCACAAATATCGACAATGGCCTTTTTCTGTGGGGAATTTAATAACTCCTCCACCGACAAGGACAGGGCAAAAAGTTGATTCGGTCGTAAACTGGCATCATTACCCTTGTCCGTATCCAAAACATCGTAGCAATACCCCAGAGAATCGTCCCAGAAGCGAGAGAACCCTTTTAAGGTCATTTTTGTCATTTTTTCGTAATCAGTGGCATCCATGCCCAAATAATGGGCAAATTGAACCATAATTTTTAGGGCATTGAACCAAAGAGCATTAATTTCTACGGGTTTGCCGATGCGGGGAGTAATCACCAGATCATCAACTTTGGCATCCATCCAAGTTAACTGTACTCCCGTTTCGCCGGCATAGATCAAACCATCGTCATCTAGGTGAATATTGTAGCGAGTACCGCGACGAAACCAAGCGATCACTTCCGTTAAAGCGGGATAAATAGTTTTGAGAAACTCAAAATCTTGGCTTTGGTTAAAATAGGAACGAATGGCTTCAAAATACCAAAGAATAGCATCGACAGCGTTATATTCGGGGATTTCTCCGCCATCGGGTAGCAAATTCGGCAATAAACCCCGGTCTAGATAACGGGAAAAAGTTAGTAAAATCTGACGGGCGATCGCAGGTCGGCCTGTAGTCAAAGTTAATCCTCTTAGGGAGATCATCGTATCGCGACCCCAATCACCAAACCAAGGATAACCTGCGATTATCGTTTTGCCGTCCGGTTGATCCCGGAGAGGACGACTAACGATAAACTGGTCGGCAGCGAGGGTAAGTTGTTGAATCCATTGAGGCTGCTGGGGATTAATCAGACTACTCTCGTAGCGATAGCGAGACTCTAGAGAAGATTGACCGTCTAAATTCGGATCGGGACGGGTACTAGCGGCAATTGTCACCGATTCTCCCACTTTAAGAGTAGCCGAAAAACTGGCGGCATGGAGATGATTTTCCCGATCAATTAAACCACGATAACGTTCCACGGCCAAATCAAAGCGATAATACCAGATATGAGCGGGAAAAACCTCTCCTTGACTGATTAATAGATAAAAAGGTACAGCATTGTTATATGCAATCACTCTTACTCCTTTTTCTAGGGGACTAATATCCATTTGCCAGTTAAAACCCTGGGTATTGCCGTGAAAATCACGATAATTGACAAAAGCAGTCAGATTGAGAGTTAGGGGAGAATTGCCGCGAAGGTAGGTATAGCGAGTATAGGTGGTATTTTCTCCCTGTTCCATCCAGATACGCTTTTCTAGTAAGGCATCCCCACAGATAAAAGTCCAGACGGGAATTGTCCCTTCCAGATGAAAACTTTCGATATTAATATAGCCTTGTGGTTCGATCGTAGCACCTAACCAGCGATTGCTGGCCAGATGATAGAGTTTCTGGTTATATTGTACCGATTCATCGATTTTAGTCACTACCAGCGTTCTTTTCGTCGGTGGAGCCAAAGCAGCGATCAAGAGGCCATGATAACAGCGAGTTAGCAATCCGGCCACGGTTCCCGCAGCAAAACCCCCAATACCATTAGTGACTAACCATTCGCGCTTTTCAGCCACCGGAAGATAATTACAGATATCTCGACCAAAACGGAGCTTGACCATGGGCTTCCCAATTCCTAGTAATTTTGTTATAATTAAAAATTGTGTCTTTATATCTATAGACTAACTCTATCTTAAGGAGGAAAATCGGCAGTGAGTAAACGTACTTTAGAAGGAACCACGCGCAAACAGAAGCGCACTTCCGGATTTAGAGCGAGAATGCGTAGCGTCAACGGACGTAAAGTGATTAAAGCTCGTCGGAAAAGAGGGCGCTATCGTTTAAGTGTTTAGGTTATTCTGGGAACCGACTAATTTTCGTGGGATTACCCCAAATTCACCGCTTAAAACATCGGCAGGATTTTCAAGCTGTCTATGGAACAGGGAAGCGTTATCACGGTTCCCACTTAACCTTAATTAGTTTAGAGGATTCTGGACCAGATAAGCCTCTTCCCAGTCGTTTTGGCATCTCGATTAGCAAGAAAGTTAGTAAAAAAGCGGTGGTTCGTAATCGACTAAAACGGCAAATGCGAGCGGTAATTCGGCAGTTATTGCCAGAAATAGCGACAGGATGGCGAGGGATAATCATTATCCGTCCAGGGGCGATCGAGTGCAATTATGAACATTTTTTGCGAGAATTAAAGCAGTTGTTAGTGAAGGCCAATATAATTCATGGGCATTAAAGAAGAAACTTTTTATGAAGGCGGTCCGCACATCGGCGACCTAATCATCAATATACTGCTAGGATTTACAGTGATTTGTTTACCTTTAACCGTTGGGGCAGTGGTGCGGGCAATCTGGTTAAGATATAAGATAACTGATCGGCGGATTTCGATCACCGGGGGTTGGATGGGACGCGATCGCACAGATATTATCTATTCAGAAGTGGCAAAAGTGGCAAAAATGCCGAGAGGAATTGGTCTTTGGGGGGATATTGTCGTAACTCTCAAGGATAGAAGTCGTTTAGAAATGCGCGCGATGCCGAAATTCCGGGAAATTCATGACTATATTGCCGAAAGAGTCGCCGATAAAACCGGTCGTCCCCTAGAATCGATCATCAGTCAATAAAACAAAATAATCGATCGCCGAGATTCGATAAATTAGATTTGTCAAAGTGAACCCCTATTAAACGAGAAGGCATAGATTAAAGCCATGGATTTTGGAGTCGGATTTATTTCCACAAATATCATGTTGCCAATCCTAGATTTTTTCTTTCGGATTGTGCATAGTTACGGTTTCGCCATCATTGCTTTAACGCTGGTGGTCAGATTTGCCGTCTTTCCCCTCAGTGCCGGCCAGATTCGCAATATGAGAAAAATGCGAATCACTCAACCCCTAATGAAGGAAAGACAGGCAGAAATTCAACAACGCTACAAAAACGACCCCCAAAAACAACAGGAGGAAATGGGCAAATTAATGCAGGAGTTGGGCAATCCCCTAGCGGGTTGTTTACCCCTGTTATTACAAATGCCGATTCTTTTGGCTTTATTTGCGACGCTGCGGGGTTCCCCCTTCTCGGATATTAACTACACCGTCGATTTACAGGTGTTGCCGAGCGAACAAATCGCCCTCGTCCAGCGCCAACCCTATGCCACCAAACCCCAAAACGTTTATATTGACGAGTCTCTCCACTATCCCATTACCGCTTTTTTACCCCAAGGCAATAAAATCGCCCCGGGAGAACAGCTAAAAATCGACCTGCAAAACGACCAGGGCAAGTCTTTAAGCCAATTAGCCACGGAAGCACCAGAAAATAACCTAAAACCCACCTACGAGGTGGTTAAAGGTCAAGAACTGGTGCAAGTGAATGAAGACGGTTCCATCGTCGCTTTAGCCCCCGGAGATGCCAGTATTAAAGTTATCGTCCCGGGGATTGCCGCTAATACGGGTTTTCTCTTTATTGAGGCCCTGGGAAGAATTGGGGCAACCGGTGCCAATGGTGAAATTCACTGGGATATTTTGGCGATGGTGATCGCTTTCGGTATTAGTATCTATGTTAACCAAGAGTTATCCGGTGCCGGCGCACCTTCGGGGGGAGCAGCCCAACAACAACAAACGGTGAATAAAATCACCCCGGTAATTTTTAGTATGATGTTCCTGTTTTTCCCCTTACCAGCGGGGGTATTGATGTATATCTTAACCGCGAACATCTTCCAAACTATTCAAACGGTGATTTTGATGCGGGAACCGTTACCGGAAAACCTGCAAAAATTGGTAGCGGAACAGGAAAAAACGGAAAAATCCCGCGATGCTCTCCCCTTTGAAAAACGTTCTAGCAAGAAAAAGGAAAAAACATCGTAATGAGTATATGGGAGCAAAATAGCGAGAAAGCTAAACAATGGCTGGAAAAACTGCTAAAGTTGATGGCCATGTCCGCAGATGTCCAGATTGGTGTGCAGGAATTGGGAACTGGACCTTCCTCCTGTTGGTTAATTATTGATAGCAGTCAATTGAGTCCCCAACAAGTGGAACTTCTCCTCGCTAACAAGGGTGAGGGACTGGATGCGATTCAATCCCTAGCTAATACGATTCTGAATATTGGTGTCGAGTCGGCAGAACATCAGTTCTATATTGTCGAAATCAACGGCTATCGTCAACAAAGACAGTCAGAACTTTTCGACTGGGTTAATCAAGCGGCGACGCAAGTGCGGCAAACAGGACAGGAAATAGAATTAAAAGCCCTATCTTCGGCGGAACGTCGCCAAATCCATGCCTTTTTTCAGGAAGAAAACGATTTAACCACGGAAAGTCGCGGCGTGGAACCCGATCGCCGGTTAGTAATTCGTTTAAAATAAGATCAAAGGGTGGGGTAAAACCTGCCCTCTTTTTTATTTTAGGCTTTAGCCTTTTTGCTCACTCTAAAATTGAGTTGAGAATTACCACGGCCGCGGAGATATAAAATTAGAAAATACGACCACCTCGACGGTTGGGAGCTAAACCACGATTACTGGGTGTAAAGCAGTAGGCATCACGATTGATTCGTCGAATATTCTCTTGTAAAAATCGATCACAATTGCCCTCTGGAACGATAATTGTTTGATAGAGGGATTTTCCCGATAGATTACGATAGTAAGGAATCCAAAGAATACCCAGATTTTGAAACCCATATTTGAAGTGTAGTTCTTCCCCGCGTTTCTTTGCTTCGTATTCGGTCTTCCAAGCTGACTCGGCAATTACTCGCAGACCTTCAAAATCGGCACTGTGCCAGTCAAGACGTGGAGCAGCGAAAACCTCACCGAAAAATGTACTCGAAAATGCCATGGACATCATCAATAAAGTGATTTCTTTTCTGATATTCATGAAAAATTGATAACTGAAATATTTTTTATTTTAACCTGAGTTCGAGATAAGCCGAAACCCTAATTTTACCTTAGCCAGTCAGTCCTATTCTTTCCTGAAAGTCATGGCAAAATCTGCTTAACCCGAACTGAAGTTATTTTAGCCAGATATCTCCTTTCTTTTCTGTTTTTTCGCCTTTTTTATTCTCAAAGCTCTGGCAGCCAAATTTTTGTCATCGATTGACGTTGTTAATAGTGGGATTAACTCCCCATCCAACTTTAAAAACACCCCACACCCAGGCAAAACTTTTTGCCGCAAACCCTAGCTAATAACTTAACTTCAGAGCATTTACTGGTACATCATCCCAGGATTCTACGGTTCTTAAAACTGCCACCCACCCCGCTTGTTTTTGTTCGTCCGTAAGATTGGTTAACCAACTTTGATGACAATCTTTTGCCGCTTGTTCGTCTTGACAGGCAATACAAGCTTGTACTAAACCACAGGGGTCAATCTGTTCATTTACCCAAATAATCATAGTTAATAGCCCTACTTAACTTTATTATTATACTCCATCGATCGCCCACAGAGAAACTTTTGATATTGATAACCTGTTACATAATTGGAGGATAACTCTGAGAGTTGACAGTCCGATAAATCTATTGAAGAATGGAAATTAATTAACCATAATTCAAAAGGGGGAGAAGATGACAGATTAAAATTTGGCTTTTGTTCTGAGTTAACTAAGATAAACTTAGGGTTTTTCTCGGGAAATCTTTGGTTAAATTCCCAAGCAATTCCCATCATTTCTCCCACCTGCACTAAACTCCTATAGCTAGTGGCAATTACTAACGGATAACGGCTATTATTTTCGATAGTGGTAACTAATTTATCTGGGCGATAATACTTACGATAGCCTAAATTAAAAGTCACACTTAGGGAACTAACTAAAGCCATGATAATTACAATAATTACTATTCTTTTCTGCTGCCTTTGCCAACAATTATCTAATAAAATTGCTAGAATTAAAATTACTGATGGAAAGTAAACAAAACTATATCTAGCTCCCCGGGTAATATCGATCGAAAGCAGATAGGTGATGACAAAGAAAATGGCAATTGAACTGAGAAAAAATGCCGAGAGAATGCCTAATTCGGGTTTATAGGAGTCTAGCCAAGCTGTTTTTAATTGTGGGATAATCCAGAGAAAAAAACCGATCATTATTGCTCCAGAAATCAAGATAATTATTAAAGATTCTGATTCAACGGGGAGCAGGGAAAGCATAGTTATTAATGTTCCCAGTAATTGAAAAAAGGGGCTAATTACTGCTAAAAAACTATCATTGTCTCTCTGAATCCAACCAGTCATCTGATTGCCATAATCTTTGGGTACAAAGCTGATAAACCAAATAATAATAAAGCTCAAGTTACCTAAAAAAACTAAACTTAAACGCCACCAATTAGTTATCCAAAAGTTTTTTTGTTTGATTTGATTGGATAAAATTAATAATAAAGTTATCGCTTCTGCGACGATAGTTAAACTAAAAAAATAGTGGACTAATAACCCTAGACAGTTGACAATTAACCAGAAAAAAACCAAAGTATGGGATATTCTCTGACGGTGGATAATTTTGATGCTTGCCCTCAGAAAACATCCTAAAGATATGAGGACAAATACAACTGCTAAAGTATAATGTCGCGCTTCTTGGGAGATAAAAACCGCGTAGGGAGAAACCGCCATTAAAATCGCCGACAAAAAAGCGATCGAGCCAGATTTAAAGACCAATTTACTGATAAAATAAATTAGAGGAATCGAAATAACTCCCCAAAATACCGCCAGCGATCGCATTCCTTCTAAAGATACATATTCTCCCCGATCAAAGAATAATTTATTCCAGAGATAGGCGAAAATAAAATATAAAGGTGGATGATTGTCCTCCTGAATAACTAATTTAATTACATCGGCAATAGTTGCCTGATGGTTGCTCTGAACAGGTGCTAATAAAGTGTCTAGGGAAATTATTTGATTTAACGGTACTATCTGGTAATTATTGCCAATACTAAAAACCATAGTGGCAAATTCATCCGTCCAGGGAGGTTTGCTCGTTAATTGTGTTAACCTAATAACCAGTCCCAAAATTATTACTAATCCTAACCAACAAAAATCAGACCAAGCTAACCGCTCCTTGCTTTTTTGTTGTAGATTAGAAATGACTGTAGATAAATTCAATTTAATTGTTATCTCCAAAAGATTCGATTATTTTAACCGCTTCCGATGGGGAAATATCTTGACGGCAATTAGGATAATCATACTCCTCCCGGGCAATTAATGCCCCACTGAGACGATAAAAATATTCTCCCATTTTCATCCAATCGGAATACAAATCGGGTTCGGGGAATTGTTGCCTTAATTCCGAGTTTTTGGGTGTACCATAATTAAGCCAGTATCCTTCTCCAAATAGTGGGGAATTGAGCGCCAGGGTTCCCTCTAATTCTAAACCATCATCGCCCCTGGCGTTTTCGATTCCTTCCACCAAAAAACAGCTATTCTCGGCATTTTCAAAGAGGACTGCGTATCCCTTCCCCTCTTCTGCGAGGATTTTAATCTCGCTGGCCCGAAATCCGGGAGGGATATAGTTAGGTAAAATAATCTTAGCATCTAGCGATCGCAGTTGTTGGCGTTGACTTTCGCTCAAAGTTACCGTTTCTGCTCTCAAATATTGCCCATTGTCAATAATAACAATAGATAATCCTAAAACTAAAGGCCAGAAAAATTTTATGGTCATAATCGCAGGTTTTAAGGTCATATTCTGGAGAATATGTCAGTTTTTAGGTAATTTAATGATTATTTAACCATATTAGCGACGAATATTGCCCTTTTCCTGTTCCCGATTCCCTATTTACCGATTCTAATGGACAAAAAATCATAGCTTGTCTGTGGATTCCACTTTTTTCCACTTCTGTCACCCGGAATTATGGGACTGACATCACCCCAAACCCTCTCGTATTCTAAGGTTATCGACAGGAAAGAGAGGTAACAACCATGTTAGTCAGCCACCAAAACCCAACTTTTGTCCGTAACTACTTAATCGCAGTTATCTCCGTGGTGATGATGGGTGTGGGAGTTGCCGATCTCGTCAATAATCCCTCCCGAATCGCTCAACAAAACCGTCTTGATGGTTATGGTCGCTATGTTAGCGCTGGTTTGGTTAGTGGTGCGGTCAATAATATGCGTTAATTTGCCTCTGATTCTCAATCCTGTTGAAAAGGTGTGGGGGAGTGGGTAGTTTTTTCAGTTATCAGTAAACAGTGAACTGATAACTCAAATCTGATAACTGATAACTGATAACTGATAACTGATAACTGATAACTGATAACTGATAACTGATAACTGATAACTGATAACTGATAACTGAAACTGCCTAAACCCAAGAATGGAGAGCGCGTAATTGAGGGGTTTTTTTAGCTTGGTGCGTCTGCATTCTTTGTAAAACATCATCAAGAATTGTCACCGCTTCCCGGATATATTCCCCCTTATTAAGCATGACACATTCAGCCCTTTCGGCCATAGCGGCATCGGTAATCTCGGCCCGGGAGGGAATACTTTTCTTGACCAGATTTTCTAGGACTTGGGTAGCCCAAATTACTGGAATATGGGCTGCTTCGCATAACCAGAGAATTTCCTCTTGAATTTCTGCTAATCTTTGATAGCCAATTTCTACAGCCAAATCACCCCGGGCAATCATTACCCCAAAAGGTTGTTTACCGGCGGCATGGATGATTAATTCTGGTAGATTTTTCACGGCTAAAGGTGTTTCTATTTTGGCCACAATTGCTTTTTGTCGCCAAGCATCCCCTAAACGACTTTGTAACTCTAGCTGTAGTGTCTCGATGTCGCTGGCTTTTTGTACAAAAGAGTAACCGATAATATCGGCATTTTCGGCAATAAAATCTAAATCTTGCCGGTCTTTTGCGGTCAAAGGATCGATATTTAAGACGGTATCGGGGAAATTTAGGCCTTTATCTGCTTTGAGTTTTTCCCCTTTTTCCCTAGCGTGGGTAATTTTTAGTAAAAGACCTTCTGGCATTATGGCAATAACTTCAGCCCCAATATGACCATCATCAATCCAAACTTTCGCCCCGACGGGAATTTGGGGAATAATTTCCGGTTGGGAACAATTAGCCTGAAAATACTGAGGATGGGCAGTGTGAGGCGGTTGGGTGGTTAAGAGGAGAAAATCCCCTTGATATAGTTTGGTTTGGGACTGGGGGGCTAAAATCTGTTCTAAACGGATTTTTGGGCCGGCTAAGTCCATATAAACCTTACAGGTATGTCCATTGACTAAATTTTCGGGATTTTTGACCGCCTCGCGCAGATTTTCAATCATTCCCTGCCACTCTTTGGGTCCATCATGGGCGCAATTAATGCGAATACAGTCCATCCCGCAACGCAGTAATTGAGCGATAAAATCGGGGTCGGTTGCCGCTTCCGTCGGCATTGTCACCATAATTCGCACCCGACGCCGGGGGGAAGGCAGACCGAAAACTTCGGCACTATGGGAGGCTAAAAGTTGATCTCCTTGGAAAAATGCCTCTAAAGGGGGATGTTTGGGTAATAATGAGGATTCTTGATGACAAACCGCCCCTAAAGTGGCAATTACTGCATCGAGGGTCGGTAAAACTTTCGATTCAATCCGGCCTAGGGAAGATAATCCCCAGGGCATTAAAGCTAATTGTAAATCCCGGATATCTTCTTGTCTCAGGGCGAGATAATAGGCTAAATTACGGGTGCTAGGTTGAAAATTATCCTTTTCAATCAGGTTTTTCCACTGCTGCAATTTCTCCTCTCCTTCCACTGTCACAAAATGCCGTAACTTTTGTAGATGATGGAGGAGAGTTTGGGGGTAGGATAATTGTTCTCGTTTGAGTTGTTCTGAGAGAGTTAAAGACATAAAATTAAGTAAAAAGTAAAAATCGTCAATTAAGCAGGGAGGCACAATTATTTGTAGGATGGGTTAGCGGTAGCGTAACATGAGCGGGCGTTGGGTTTCATGCTTCAACCCAACCTACGTTCATCTTATATCTGGACTTCCCCCGTATAAACATACTAGCTATGGCTAAAAGTCTTACAGAGCCTGAGTTCAAGCAATGAAATACTAATGAACTACTGGACACAAAATCCTGAAGTTCTTACGCCGATAGGGTTTGAGGCAAAAAT
>NZ_JADBVM010000181.1:0-8624 GCF_020244875.1 Microcystis sp. M44BS1 | reverse complement strand
TCTCGGCTGGTGAGAGAGAGTCTATCTTTCTCTAAAAAAATGGAGAATCACGTTGGGGAACCCTTTGGTATTTTATCCATGACTACAATGCACAGCAAAGCAAAGGATTAAGCCGCCATCACTACTACCGAATCACCACCTCAAGATGTTTACCGGTTTTCTCTAATACCTGTTTATCTGTCCATTCTAAAAGGGTTTGAATATCCATATAAGTAAGTGGTAGAACATTTAGATTGCTGGTTAAGATAAGGGAACTGATTTTAGTTTTCTTGTTTTTTTATCAGACTAATAATCATTTTACTTTCCTCTTTTCAGAGATTAATGTATTGCCTACGAACATTGTACCCCATAAAGTCGGGAAGGCCAAACTGTCATACCAAATCCGCCTTATAAAGTAAAGCTTGTAGTCATATTACTCGTAGGGTGCGCCCTTCAATAGCGTAACGCACCAATTTAATAATAGAGGTGGTGCGTTACGGCGAATTATTAATTTGGGTTTTTTGACTAAATTGATAGCCGCCTAACGCACCCTACACTCTACGGACTCGTAGGGTGCGCCCTTCAATAGCGTAACGCACCAATTTAATAATAGAGGTGGTGCGTTACGGCGAATTATTAATTTTGGTTTTTTGACTAAATTGATAGCCGCCTAACGCACCCTACACTCTGTCTGATTTGTTTCCGAATGTCATCTGTTACTTAATCGATTAATATCAATTCCAATGCTTGATTAATAATTTTATTTTTATCGATCATAGCCTCAATTTCTTCGGGTTTATATATACCCTCAAAAGCTTCTAATGCCGCTTGTCTTAAAGATGAAGAATAAGCATCATCTAAGGTTTCTTTTAATTCTTCTATTGTTAGATAATTTCCTCCAGTTTTACGTCGTTGATTAATGCGTTGAATCTGTCGAACAGAATTAGAAATAGAGGTTTCCCATGAGCGGGTACTGCGTTTTTCTGCTTGCTGTTTAATCAGATGTAATAGAACAATAATACTAAAGCTAAAAATCTTATTGAGCTTATCATCTTTGCTCATTTCTGTCATTTCCTCTACCAAGATTAAGGCATCGGGAACATTGCCAGCTAGTAATAGATTTTTTAACTCTAATAATTCTTCCATTTTTTGCCTTTTTTTACTGATTAACCTCTTAATTTAGTAATTTGTTCTGCATTTAAATTAACCCAAGTTGCTAGTTATAAGCTTCGCTAGTTCGATCCCCCTAAATCCCCCTTAAAAAGGGCGACTTTGAGTCTGTTTCCCTCCTTAAAAAGGGAGACTTTGAGTCTGGTTCCCCCCTTTTCAAGGGGGGCTAGGGGGGATCGAACCTAGAAATCAAATTTAGCCTTGTTTCATGAGCTTTGCCCTCCTTTATGCCACTAAATCCCACTTTATCCCACGAAAATTATTGTATCAGAAAATCCAAAATGGCCACAAATTCCCACAGACAAAACCAAAGTGAACATCTAGATTGTAAGAATCACTCAGTTTTTTGGAGTCTTATCAGGTTATGAACAAGATACTAGCTAATTGTATCAGCTTAGGGATCGGATTGGGTGCGATCGGGGTGGCTGTTCCGGCACAGGCCGCCTCTTTTCAGGGGTTAGGGGGCTTACCAGGTAGTTTCTCTAGCAGTGCTAATGGAGTATCAGCAGAAGGGTCTGTTGTTGTCGGGATAGGCAATAGTGCTAATGGTGATGAGGCATTCCGTTGGACACAAGGGACGGGGATGGTAGGACTAGGGGATCTATCTGGGGGTAGTTTCTCTAGCACTGCTTGGGAAATATCAGCGGATGGATCTGTTGTTGTTGGGATAGGCAATAGTGCTAATGGTGGCGAGGCATTCCGTTGGACACAAGGGACGGGAATGGTAGGACTGGGGGACTTATCTGGGAGTGATTTCTTTAGCATTGCTTATGGAGTATCAGGAGATGGGTCTGTTATTGTTGGTTACAGCCGGAGTGCTAATGGTAATGAAGCATTCCGTTGGATACAAGGGACAGGGATGGTGGCACTAGGGGACTTGTCTGGTGGTTTTTTCAATAGCATTGCTAGAGGAGTGTCAGCAGATGGGTCTGTTGTTGTTGGTTATGGCAGTAGTGCTAATGGAACTGAGGCATTCCGTTGGACACAAGCAACGGGAATGATAGGACTAGGGGAATTATCTGGGGGTGATTTCAATAGTATTGCTAGAGGAGTGTCAGCAGATGGGTCTGTTGTTGTTGGTCATAGCATGAGTGCTAATGGTCAAGAGGCATTCCGTTGGACACAACAGACAGGAATGGTAGGATTAGGGGATTTATCTGGAGGGATTTTCGGGAGTGGTGCATTAGGAGTATCAGGAGATGGGTCGATTGTTGTTGGTTTTGGCACAAGTGCTAATGGTAATGAGGCATTTATCTGGAATAGTAGCCAAGGGATGCGGAGCTTAAAACAGGTTTTAACCAATGATTATGGTTTAAATTTAACGGGTTGGACTTTGAGCCATGCGCGGGGAATTTCTGCTGATGGGTTAACGATTGTGGGTACTGGAATTAACCCTAGTGGTAATACTGAAGCTTGGATCGCTCGTTTATATCCGCAAAATAATCCATCTGTACCGGAGCCTAGTTCTATATTAGGGTTAGGCCTGTTTTCTTTGGTGGGTTTTTTAATTAAGAAACGGTCATAATCTAACCTAACTTTGATGGGAAAGTACATAAATTACCTATTTTGGCTCTTCGGTTTGTGTTATGCAATGGACGGGGGTTATAAGGGATGAAAACCTTATATAGAAAGGCATTTAGCGATTTTTGTCAATTGTTTTTGATCCAGAGCAAACTAATCAATTAAGTCTTTTGCTAGATAAGGATTTAGTCGATTTATGCCACCCTACCGAACCATACCAAGTAACGAAGAGCCCCTATTTTTAGCATTTCAATCAGTTAGCGTCTAAATCATTAGATAAAAGGGCATCCTCGAAAGGGGGGCTTTTTTGTTGTTCGGATGTATCGATCGAGCTACAATAAAAGGGAATTCTCTAGGCGAAAATATGGCTACAGGCATCGATATTGGTGAATTTATTGTGGCTAGTCCGGATATTTGTAATTCCTGTCCCCGGATCGCGGGAACTAGAATCACGATTCAAAGTTTAGTCATGGATCATAAAACGGGAATGAGTGCCGAAGCGATCGCTAGGGAGTATCCTCAGTTAAATCTGGCTCAAATTCATAGCGCTCTAGCGTATTATCACGCGAATAAAGAACAGATAGAGGCCGATATCGATGCTTACCGAGCCGATTGTGAAGACTGGGAATCCCGATATCGAGCCGGTGAATTATAATGAGTCAAATCCGTCTCTACCTTGATGAAGATGCGGGTCAACGCTCAGTCCTGGAAGCTTTGCGGAATCTGCGGTCAGTAAGGTATGGGACTTGCGCTTTGATAATGTACCTTTTGGGCGAACGCAGTTCGCCCCTACATTGTGGACAAAATCCGTTACTGTAGGGGCGCAATGCTTGCGCCCTCCGCTCGCTCAGGTTTGCTGATCACCCTAAGGGACTTGCGCTTTGATAATGTACCATCTGGCTGGTCTGGTTTTTCTACGGAGCGATTTTCTGGCTGGGATATTATTTCTACGCCAGTCCCTATAGTCATTTCAATTAAAATTGAGAATATTAATCCCAGAGTTCATAAGGGTTTTGTCGGTCTAGAGTGTATCAGACTTATCTGAAATGACTATAACTAATGATTTCGTTAGTACCGGAACCTAGTTCTATTTTAGGGTTAGGCCTGTTTTCTTTGGTGGGTTTTTTAATTAAGAAACGGTCATAATCTAACCTGACTTTGATGGGAAAGTCTATAAACTCCCTATTTTTGGGCATTTCAATCAGTTAGCGTCTAAATCATTAGATAAAAGGGCATCCTTAAAAGGGGGGCTTTTTTGTTGGTGTATAATGGCGATATATTCTGAAGGATTGAGGAATAACCGATGAGTCATGCCAGACAAAGTTTATCATCTATCTATGAAGAAGATTATCAGCAATGGCTAGATCAGACAGTTTTATTGTTAAAAAATCGTCAAGTTGATAGTTTAGATTATGAGCATTTGATTGAGGAGTTAGAAGCTTTGGGAAGGGAACAAAAAAATACGGTTGAGAGTTTAGTAATTCAAATCATACAACATCTTTTATTCTATCATTATTGGTCGAGCCAACGAGAAGATAATGAGCGACATTGGCGAGGTGAATTAATTGGTTTTCGGACTCAATTAGAATTAAGATTAACGACCAATCTCAGAAACCATTTATCTAATCGTCTCGATTATCTTTATGGTAAAGCCAGAAAAATGGCAGAGGTGAAAACGGATTTAAAATTACCCTCAGAGAATCCTTATACTTTAGCTGATATTTTAGACGAAGATTGGCTTCCTGAAATTATGTAAAGAATTCTTCAGATAATTTTAGCTAGGATGGAGCCTAGTTTTCTAAGATAATTATTAATTTAAAATCTTCACTTTTTGGATGCTTAGATCGTTGAGCCTATTCTAATTCATCCGTAGAGATTTAAGAGAATATAATCACCCCAAAATCAACCCGATTGCTTGGTAAATAATCGCATTGTATCACAATTTCTGCTAATTCGTTGACTCCATATTTTCCTTGAAAAGCCTCTAAAGTAGATTGTCCTAAAGCTAAATCATAAGCGTCTTTTCATGTCTATCGCAATTCTTCATCTGTTAAATAATATCCTGCCGTTTTCCGCCGTTTATTGCTTCTTTGAAGCTGTTTAAGCTAAGACGTATTTTAACCCAGCTTAATTAATTTATTCAGAGAGGAATCGTCTGATTAAATCTTCTCGTGAAGACTCCAATAATAAACGACTAGACTCCATCGGTGATAACTTGAGCAACTCATCAATAACTTTTATCAAAGACTCATCCAATTCCCCAAACCTCACTTGCATTAAATTTTCAATAATTTGTCGTTGTCCTTGTTGAAGTCCTTGTTGAAGTCCTTGTTGAAGTCCTTGTTGAAGTCCTTGTTGAAGTCCTTCCCGTTTAGTCGCCTCTTTCCACTCTAAATAAGATTGAGATAAAGCCATAAATACCTCCCTATCTTCTGATTCTAAAAGATTGTTAACTTCAACACTCACACGCCAACTAATCAATAATTCCATGACATTTTGACGGAAGGAATCGCCGGAAGGCAACTCAAGCAACTCTCTCACCGCTTGGCTTTGGGTTTTCCCCCTTCCCAACAATCTTAACAGTAAAGTGTCCGGGGTAATAGGTAACTGATTAATCGCTACAATTGCCGTTCGGTGAGAGGGAGATAAAAAGTAAATCCCTTCTGTCCAGTTTTCTAGTTCTAATTTAGCATCAAAACTCTCTAGGATGTGTAAACTGATAGAGGTAGCCAAAATCCATAATCTAGGTAATTCATCCTCATTTAACTCAGTTTTTTCCCGTTTCCCTTTCCGTTGAAGTTCAGCGAAAATCGAAAACAATTTTAAGATACAGTTGCGAATTTCCGTTCGATTGGGAGCATTGCGAAAAGGCTCAAGCAAAGTGCTTGTTGTCACCATTTGCCCTAAAAGACCCAAAGATTGAGCATTTCCCCCTGTATTAGGGTGAGGAGAGAAGAAAACATCCACCTGACGGGTTTCATCCGCCACTTCCTTGCTGACTTCCACCCTTCCCAGAGGAGAAAGCAATTCTTCTAGGTATTGTTTGGCAAATTGGTCGTGAGGTTGTCGAGTCATATCTTCAATCACTTTACTAAATTCTGTGTCAAAAGTTGATAAAGTAGCCTGGTCTCGTAAAACAGTAACCGACATAACCCATCTTTCCCCAAAGCTTTAAAGCTTGGTAGCTCTTGAGTGACTTGGGTTTTTTGCCCAGTTTTTTCGTTGCAAATAAAATAGGTGTGTTTTCGGGGATTTAGCCAAGAGTTCTTAAGTTTAGTCATAATCTCGGTTTTAGCGGGTTTATTTGGGCAAATACTCACCATTGCATGAGCATATAAGTGAGAGCGCATTAAGTCGGAACCCTTCCAAGACTTTTTAACCTTGTCCTGTTTTGCGGAGGTATCCCCTGAAATTTGATAGGAATATCCTAAACCTAGATAAGCCTGAAACTTTCTCAAGCTGATATCGTGATCACCTCTAAAATAAGGTTTCCCCTTAACTAAAAATCTTTCGATAGGGTAGCAATGTAAAAGCAGTAAGCTTTGAGTGATAGTACCAAAGCAAAATTGATTAAAGACTTGGCGATAAAGTTTAAACTGTTCTAAATCTAAAATATCTCTTAGCTCTTGTTCTTTAATCGAGATTCTAGTTTGATAGGTGATGATGTCATTCGCAAGTAATTGACTATATTCGCTAATTCCCGTCCCGGCTGTGGCTTTAATGCGCGGGTTTTTTATCAAACCGGCGATATGTCCTAACGTAGGATTACAGCCCTTAACCCCGATATACTCAAAGTCTTTTTGTGCAATCTCGGGAAATTCACAGCATAATCGCTGTCTAAGTTGGTTAATCAAAGAATTTTTGTTTTTATCAAGCTGTTCTCTTTCGTGAAAAGTCCGACGTAATAAATCGATCGAGTCATAGTCGTAATTATTTAAAAGCGGGGGATTGCCTAGATCATCTAACCCTGATTTGTCGAAATAAGTTAGGGCAATGGTTAGAGCGTCAAGATAATCATCTTTATTTTTAGTTTTAAAGTAGTGCTGCCGATTTATCTTGGTTTGTTGATGAGATATCCAATAAATATCTAATCCTAACTTTTTAGCGCAATTAACCCAAAAACTAGCGTACCAGTAACCCGTAGGCTCTAAAATTATAGCGTCAACTTCTAAAGATTTAATAATCTCGATCGCTTCAGCGTTGCACTCTAGCTTATAAGCTATCTCGTTAAGCTGAGTGTTTCCCTTAATTCGCGAGTATCCCTTGACAGGTTCTCCAATACTTTTCGAGTATTGTAGAGGGGAAACAGACGGAAATTCGCACAACAAAACCACGATAGCCCAGTTACGACTAACGTCTATGCCTAGTATTTTCATCGGTTATAATGGGAGTTAATTGGATTTAAAAAGAATTAGCCTTACGATACTCCCGTAGGGCTTTTTAAGCCCTATCTCACTTTAAAAGGCACAATTCTTAAAAGCCCTCGAAGCCTTACGATTGAAGTACAAGCTAATGCTTGAAATCTTAGAAAAAGGCACTCTTAGACTAGGATTAGGTTTGGACCCTAACCCCATCCCCTCGGCTGTAGCCGATAGGGTGCGATTAGGTTAAATAGATGTTTCTGTCGTAGCCGATAGGGTGCGATTAGGTTAAATAGATGTTTCTGTAAAAGGTTCTGTGTCTAAATGACTGTCGTCGGTTGATTGAGAATTATCATAGCCATAATCAACAGGGGGGTAATCAAACAAAGTCCCCCAGTTAACTGTCTCTGCTATAAGAACTTCTTTAAAAGCGTCATAGTCTTCCCCATCGATTGCCACTACGTTCCCGTCGGACATTTTTAAAATTAATTTATCTAGTTCTGGCTTGACAAAACAAACATGATCTAAATTAATCCAGTAAAATTGCCCTTCATCACTGCCATAATAAAAATTAGCCATTAGTTTCCTCTACATTGATAAAATTAAGATAATCCGTTTCTAATCGAAAACTTTGCCGATTATTCAGCACAGCGACGTAATTTTTAGCAGGGATTAAGTACGCTGAAAGAATCCCGCAATGAAGCTGATCAGGATATTCAACTAAAACAAAATCGATTAATTCGCTCAAGATTGCCTCTATGACCTAATCAGAGAAAGCCTCCGATAAGAAAGAAGTCCTAGTCTTTTGGTTTAATTGGCTTAATTGTGATAATTGACTCATTTTCTTTTTGCTTGCAATAAGAGATACTCTGCTTAATCTTGTTTGAGAGATCGTCAATTTCTCTTTTATAGGCTTTTATTTGCTTTTGCATTTTAGACACTTGTTCTCGATGTGACTTGAGATTGTCTAACCCGTCCGAGACAGGGATGGAAAATAAAGCCGTGTTTGCGAAACTTTCAGCAAACTCTAAATGCTGAGAACAAAAGCCTAGCAGTTTATTGATGATCAAGAGATAGTGGGATAGAAAATTATAAAATTCTACCCGCGCAAAAATTGTTTTTTTGGTCATTGGAATAATTGACTAATTTTTAGGGAGTAGCAAAAAATAAAATCACCCTATCAAAAAGGGACTAACTTGCCATTGTCAAACAGGTATGAGTTAACAGCAGGAGAATAGTAATTATCCTGATAGCTAAAATTAGCACGGTAACGCTGAGTATAATTAGGCAAATCTTGATTATCTTCATCATCCGGTTCATCCTCATCCGGTTCATCCGGTGGTACTGTGTCCCGGCTAGAGTCATCCTCATCGGGTAACAACGAGTCGATCAAATCCTCTAGCAACTTTGTGGGAGACATTCCCGCTTCTGCAGCCTTTTCCCGCAACTTTTCCCTTGACATCCTCACCGCCGTAAACGGACGGTGATTCCCAAACCTCACGATTTGGGTTTCTGCTTCTTTCCCTTGCGGGGTTCCGCACCTGCCTTAACAGATTTACTCTGTTCTGGTCTTATGGTCGCTCTACAGACTGA
>NZ_JADBVM010000180.1:0-9649 GCF_020244875.1 Microcystis sp. M44BS1 | reverse complement strand
GATGTCTTAAATAAACCAACATTAGAACAATTTGTTCCTCTTCTGATAATTTAGGAGGTGTTCCGCTTCCTGGTTGATTAATCCTAATTTTGGTTTTTTCGATTTCTGATTGGTTTTTCCGATGTATAAGTTTTCCAAGGGACATCAGTTGTTCTAGTTGTTGGTAGTCAATCCCTAATAGTCTTTTAGTTTGTTTCGGATATTTTTGAATGTATTCCTAGGTGTAGTTTTTCATGGCTTTTTTTGAATCACTATTTGTTTTATTATATCCTATTATTGTGATTTAATTAAATTAGGTCGAGGTCTCATGCACATTTATTGAAGCTCTGGGTTAAAGTGCGATGCCGCTCTGGTGGGTTGAGTTGGGGAATGTTAGCGAATCAATTCAAACTCGATTGGCAACCTGTCACCGAGCAAACCCGACGATGTTGGAATGATTCTGATAGCTGACGGCTGATAGCTAAGGGTTATCAATGCTAGGATAAAGGCTTGAGTAGAGAACGATCGAGCCAAAGCCATGTCATCGACAGAAGTAAAAACCCCACCCCCAGACAGTCCTGAATTCCTCGATGAGTTACCCGGAGAAGTGGAAATGTCCTTATTTGACCACTTGGAGGAGTTGCGGCGGCGGATTTTTTATAGTTTAATTGCCGTGGCTGTGGGTGCGGTGGGATGTTTTATCTTCGTTAAACCCCTAGTACAAGTGCTGGAAGTTCCCGCCCAAGGGGTAAAATTTTTGCAGTTAGCTCCGGGAGAATTTTTTTTCGTCTCCCTAAAAGTAGCTGGATATAGCGGCATACTGGTGGCTAGTCCCGTCATTCTCTTGCAAATTATCCTCTTTGTGCTGCCGGGGTTAACCCGTCGCGAACGGCGTTTAATTGTCCCGGTAGTCTTAGGATCGAGTGTTTTATTTTTTGCTGGTTTATTTTTTGCCTATATTGCCCTGATTCCCGCCGCTTTAAACTTTTTTGTGAGTTATGGGGCGGAAGTGGTCGAACAAGCTTGGTCGATCGAGCGCTATTTTGAATTTGTCTTACTTTTACTGTTTAGTACCGGCATCGCCTTTCAAATTCCCGTTATTCAATTGATTTTGAGCTTTTTAGGCATTATTTCCTCGCAAACGATGTTATCAGGTTGGCGTTTCGTGGTTTTGGGGGCGGTGATTTTAGGCGCGATTTTAACCCCTTCTACAGATCCTCTCACCCAATCCCTGTTAGCAGGGGCGGTTTTGGGTCTATACTTTGGGGGCATTGGGGTAGTGAAATTAACGGGACGTTAGCAGTTTTTTGATAAAATTTGACGGCTGAAAACTAATTAAGCCAGAAAGCTAGAGATTGATTCTAGATTGAGTAACAAAGTGAAATATTTTTTCTTAACGGCAGGTTGGACAATAGGACGGGTGTGGGAATTTGGCGGTTTGTGGGATCATGCGAGTAGTTGGCGACGACCACCGCAGATAGAGCGATTAAATATCGGTATTTTAGAGGGAGAACAGGTTTTATGGCTTTATAAGGTGGAAGAAGCCGTGATTATGGTAGAAGTTGCCCCCAAGAGTGCAGAAATTGCCGATACTGTCCCCACCATCGGGCAAGTGGTGCTAAAACGCTTGATTAGTGCCGAACAAGTCCTCGAAATCCTGCAAAATGCCGAAGAACTACTGAGGAAGTAATCAGTGATCAGTTATCAGTTATCAGTAATCAGTTATCAGTCATAATTCCCCATCTCCCCATCTCCCCACACCCCACACCCCACACCCCACACCCCATCTCCCCATCTCCCCACACCCCACAACCCACACCCTGATCTGGAATATTCTGGCGGAAGACCGATCGCAAAGACTTGAAATCTGTTCTAACAATAGTTACACTTCTTTAGAATAGATACACTTTTCAAGGGATAATGTAGGTTGGCTAACTCTTGCACTTAACCGTCGAGAGTATTGGGCTTATATTTGACCCTGAATATAAAAAGCGTCTAAGTGGACACTAAATTGTCAATAGGAGGAGCGTAGTCAATGGGACTACCTTGGTATCGAGTACACACAGTCGTTCTCAACGACCCGGGCCGTTTAATTTCCGTTCACCTGATGCACACCGCACTGGTAGCGGGTTGGGCTGGCTCCATGGCCCTCTATGAGCTTGCTATTTTTGACCCCAGTGACCCCGTATTAAACCCGATGTGGCGGCAAGGAATGTTCGTGCTGCCCTTCATGGCCCGTTTAGGTGTCACCGGTTCTTGGGGTGGCTGGAGCGTCACTGGCGAAACTGGTGTTGACCCCGGTTTCTGGTCTTTTGAAGGCGTTGCCGCCGCTCATATTGTTTTATCCGGTCTGCTATTCCTAGCGGCGGTTTGGCACTGGGTTTTCTGGGATTTAGAATTATTCGTCGATCCCCGCACGGGCGAATCTGCGCTCGATTTGCCGAAAATGTTCGGTATTCACCTGTTCTTATCCGGTTTACTTTGCTTTGGTTTCGGTGCTTTCCATCAAACAGGCCTTTGGGGTCCTGGGATGTGGGTTTCCGATGCCTACGGTTTAACCGGTCATGTGCAGCCCGTAGCTCCCGAATGGGGACCGGCTGGTTTTAACCCCTTTAACCCCGGGGGTGTGGTAGCTCACCACATTGCTGCGGGTATCGTCGGGATTATCGCCGGTTTATTCCATTTAACCGTTCGTCCCCCCGAAAGACTCTATAAAGCCCTGAGAATGGGTAATATCGAAACGGTGCTTTCTAGCAGTATCGCCGCCGTTTTCTTTGCCGCTTTCGTAGTGGCTGGAACCATGTGGTACGGTAATGCTACCACCCCGATCGAACTTTTTGGCCCGACCCGTTACCAATGGGATAAGGGCTATTTCCAAGAAGAAATTGAGCGTCGCGTCGAGGCCAGCATCGCCAATGGGGCCACCATCGCTGAAGCTTACCAAGCAATTCCCGAAAAACTGGCTTTCTATGATTATGTCGGTAATAGCCCCGCTAAAGGTGGTTTATTCCGTACTGGTGCCATGGATAGCGGTGACGGTATTGCTAAATCTTGGTTAGGACACCCTGTGTTCAAAGATGGCGAAGGTCGCGTCCTGAGCGTGCGTCGGATGCCTAACTTCTTTGAAACCTTCCCCGTTGTCCTGACTGACTCGGAAGGTATCGTTCGCGCTGATATTCCTTTCCGTCGTGCGGAATCGAAACTGAGTATCGAACAAAGTGGTGTTACCGTTTCTTTCTACGGTGGCGCTCTCGATGGTCAGGTGTTCAGCGATCCTGCTGATGTGAAGAAATTTGCCCGTAGAGCGCAACTCGGTGAAGCTTTCGAGTTTGACACCGAAACCCTGAAGTCTGACGGGGTATTCCGCACTTCTCCGAGAGGTTGGTTTACTTTCGGTCATGCTGTCTTTGCTTTACTATTCTTCTTCGGTCACATCTGGCACGGTTCTCGTACCATCTACCGCGACGTATTCGCCGGGGTCGATCCGGATCTGGAAGAACAAGTGGAATTCGGTTTATTCCAAAAATTGGGTGATCTTAGCACTCGTAAACAAGAGGTTTAGTTTTAGCTAAATCATCCATATAAAAAAAGGAGTCAAGTCTTTGACTCCTTTTTTTTGTTAATCACACTATTAAAAACGGATTTAGACTAAATCTGGTTATTAAAGACTGATTATTTATTCCCCTTTTTGCATGAGTGCATGAGTAGAAAACGGGTTTCTCCGAGAAACCCGTTTTCTGTGCGTTACTCAACGGATTTAGTATTAAAGGTCGCTCGAGCTTTACTTGAAACCGAATACTGAAAAAACCGCTAGTTATTTCTATAACTAACGGCTTTTTGCCGGGGGAAATTACCCGTATATGGAATTACATAGAGGAACCTAAACCGGCGTAAGCTCCGTAGAAGAAAAGACCAACCACGGCGATAACGCCTAGACCGGCGATGGTGGCGACTAACCACAAAGGAATACGACCTTCTGCGAACATGAATAACACCTCCTAATTGCGATGAAAATAAATCGGGACTAATTAGTTAAAGAAATAGCTGGAAAATAAAATTCCCAAGACAGCAACTAGGAGTAAACCTAGGTAAAGAGAAGTACGATTTAACTCGACGGCTTGCCGATTCGGATTAGGTGTTCTTTCCATAATTGTTCTCCTAGCGTTGAATAAACTGCATTGCCGCAATTGCACCGATAAAGAAGACAGTGGGGACCGCTAAGGTATGAACTGCCAACCAGCGAACGGTGAAAATGGGGTAAGAAATGGGTTGATTGGGATTACCACTAGCCATTGTTTTTATCCTTAATTAAAGTAAACTACTGATTAAACTGCTCGATTTGATTTTTGGCCTCAAAGCGATCATTAATGATTGGTAATTCTTGACGCTCTTGAGTGTAATACTCATCGGGACGGGGAGTGCCAAAAACATCGTAAGCTAAACCGGTACTCACGAATAACCAACCTGCGATAAACAGCATGGGGATGGTGATGCTATGGATAATCCAGTAACGAATACTGGTAACGATATCGCCAAAAGGACGTTCGCCGGTACTACCTGACATGGACGGTTCTCCTCGGAATGATAGGACTTGAAAAATTCAATCTCTATAATAGAGACTTTCTTGACCCTGAGACAAGTTTTAGGCCGGTTCGCTCGGGGGATTATATTTCAGTAAAACCCCATTTTGTCCCAAGACAAAACCCTTGTCGGAATTGATAAAAACAATTCGATAGAGATTGGAGGGGACACTTTCCACCGCGCGATCTTTTTGCCAAGATTGGCCGTTGTCATCACTGACCAACAGATTGCCGCTACCACCAGCAACCCAAATTTCTTCGGGGGTGCGGTAGTTGAGGTCCAAAAGTCCCCAACTGGTGGAAAACTCGGGGAATACCTTATCTTCCCATGTATCGAGATCATTGGGGCTAGTAAATTGTAGTTGACCACCCCGGGCCAGGGCCCACAGTTCTCCTTTTTCACCATAACCGACTTTTTGTAAGCGGCGGGAGGAAAGACGATTGTGGGGTTGCCATTCTGTTGACCCCGGTTCCCAGGTGGAATAAAAGTTCCCGCGTGCGGAAACGGCCACGTATTTACCATCATGGGAACGAACAATTGTCCGGGCCACACCCACAGCACCTTCCACTAAAGCTTGCCAAGTTTTGCCCCCGTCTTTGGTGCGGTAGATAGCGCCTAAATCCGTGACCATTTCGGCGGTTTTGTCGTTAAGGGCGATAATTCCGTAGGGAGAACCGGGTAATTTTTCACTTAAGGAGATACGGGACCAGCTGCTGCCCCCGTCTTCGCTATGGAGAAGAATCGAGGGTTTACCGACAATCCAACCCTCTTGGTTGTGGAAACTGACGGCGCTAAAGCTAACTTTTTCGTCGCCAAGGTTGAGGACTTTTTGCTGCCAGTTGTTCCCCCCATCGCTGGTTTCAAAGAGGGTAGATTTGGTTCCCACTAACCAACCGTGTTGCAGGTCGTCGGTAAAGGCGATATCGGCAAAAGTGGAGTCAGTGTCGAGGGTGAGGATTTGCCAAGGACTATTGCTCAGGGATGGCACACTACTACAGCTAAAGCAGAAAAAGGCTACAGCTAGAACTATTACGAATTGTTTCAGTTTTCTCATCAATGGTTCAGAGGTATTGGTCAAGGAATCGGGACGGATAAGGTTTGTCCCCGATTGGTTACAGACTTATAAGAGCCGTTAGATTTAAAGATAATGAGTGCTTGAGTTAGTTTAAACCATATAAACTAATAAAGAAAACAAATCCTAGCGCTAAAGCCCCGAAAATCAAAATATTTTTTTGTGCGGGAGTGAGACGGTTGACTCCAAAACCATAGCTAAGATTTTCTTGGAATCCCGAAGGAGCATCTTTAGCTCCAATGTTGATAAATTGGGAACGACGCACACCACACACGGGACAGCGCCACGTTTCTGGCAATTCCTCGAAGGGGGTTCCGGCGGGAGTGTTGGTTTTACTATCTCCCTTGCTGGGGTCGTAAACGTAGCCGCAGGAGCGACATTCGTAGTTGGCAGGGGCCTGGTCGGCTAGGGTTAGTTCTGGTGGGCGATCGCTCATAACTAAGATTAAGGGAATTTTCAACACTCTGTTACAAATTATCCTTGAAAATTGACCCCTCTCACGGGCAAGCCCTGACAGAATAGCCAGTTTTCAAGTCTTAGAAGGATTAGGGAGGCAGCATATCGGCTTAAAAGAAACTAAGATTAATCTATTAGGGCTTAAATGTCTATTAAAACTTTATTAAGTTTATATTTGGGCTATTTACCCTGATTTTAGTACTCAAATTTATTCCGAGAAATTGAGAAATTTCAGGCAGGGAAGAAATTAGGGGTCTGATTTCTCACCTCTAACCGATTATTCTTGACCAAATTGACTAAATCCCCGGCTTAATTTCTTCTTAGAGGCGAGAGTGAAGCTAAATTACTTGTCTTCATATTGAATAAATTTAATCACTTTTAGCGATCGCTTTTATATTTTGGCATAAATGGGCTGCCCTCTCGCCGTTCCCGAAAACGAAAACTTCGCACCTCACCATTAAGATAACTGCTACCAACCTTATATTATAGGTATATCATCAACCTTAACTAAAAAGAGAGTAAAAATTGTGTTCAACCAGTTTGATTGGAATCCAGCCTACTCAATTGAAACCCTAGAACCAAATACGGTATTTTTTCTATCTGAGCGAGAATCAATCTGTTTTCAAGAGCCGCTTTATTATCGTTTAGTAAGATTAATCGATGGTCAACGTAATCTTGATGAAATTATTGATATTCTTCAGTTAGAATTTTTACAAAATCAAGAAATCAATCCCAATAATCCTAATTCTTTTGCAGTTATTATTAATTATAGTCTGGCAATTCAAAAAGCGATTTTTCAGTTATATAAACGAGGTTTTTTGTTAGAAAAAAAAGAATTACTGCCGTCTAATTTAGCAATTTTATGCTATCATCTTCAGGTTTCTCAAGACCAAGCTTTTGAACGATTACAATCTCTTAAGGTTACGGTTAAAAGCCTAGGCTCAATTCCCCAGGAAGATTTGATCAATATTTTGAATTCCTTGCAAGTTCAAGTCGCAGATGAAGGAGATTTAACCATTATTTTAACCGATAATTATCTTCATCCCGATTTAGATAGTATGAATCAACAAGCTTTAGTCTCACAAAAGCCTTGGTTATTAGTTAATCCCCTGGGAAATCTAGCATGGATTGGTCCCTTATTTTATCCCGATAAAACTGGTTGTTGGCATTGTTTGGCTCAACGATTACGAGATAATCGTCCCGTGGAGGAATTTATCATTAGACAGAGAGAAAATAAGATTTCTTTAATTTCTCCTTTAGGGTTTTCTTCAGCGACAATACAGACGGTTTTAAATCTGACGGCTATGGAGGTTTTTAAGTGGATTATTCAAGGTAAAAATCAACGTTTAGAAGGAATGCTGATGACTTATGATACTTTAAATTTACAATTTCAAGAGCATATTTTAGTTAAACGTCCGAACTGTCCTAGTTGTGGATATTCTCTAAATAAAACACCTTTACCCGTGGTTTTGGGACATCGGAAAAAGGCTTTTACCAGTGATGGGGGACATCGTTTTTGTTCTCCTGAAGAAACCCTAAGAACCTATCAACATCTTATCAGTCCCATTACGGGAATTGTGCGAGAATTAAATAAGATTCAAGGGAATACTTTAGTTCATACTTATGTGGCGAAACATCATTTTCGCAGTGTCTTTGATGATTTAGACAGTTTACGGCAAAATATTGGAGGGAGAAGTGCGGGAAAAGGCCGTACAGATAGTCAAGCAAAAGCAAGTGGATTTTGTGAAGCTATTGAGCGCTATTCGGGGGTTTTTCAAGGGAATGAAATCAGAGAAAAAGCCAGTTATCAAGCGTTAGGAGATAAAGCTATTCATCCTAACAAATGTATGAATTTTAGTGAAAAACAATATCAACATCGAGAACAATGGAATGCGAATAATCAAGGATGGTTTCAAAAAGTCCCTGAACCTTTTGATGAGACAAGAATCATTGATTGGACTCCTGTATGGTCTTTAACTGCTCAAGATTTTAAGTATTTACCCACAGGATATTGTTATTATGGTTATCATCAATCTGAACCCTTAGATTGTTGGGCAGATTCTAATGGCTGCGCCGCAGGAAATACGATAGAAGAAGCGATTTTACAAGGGTTTATGGAGTTAGTGGAACGAGATTGTGTGGCTTTATGGTGGTATAATCAATTAGTTAAACCTTCCGTTGATTTAGAGAGTTTTGAGCAGCCGTATTTTGAGCAATTAAAGCAATATTATGATGGGTTAAATCGGGAACTATGGGTGTTAGATATTACCAGTGATTTGAATATCCCTTGTTTTGCTGCTATTAGTCCAAGAAAGGAGCGGGAAGTGGAGGATATTTTATTAGGATATGGAGCGCATTTTGACCCGAAAATTGCTATTAGTCGAGCGTTAACGGAGGTTAATCAAATCTTACCAAATGTGTTATCGTTTAAGGAAGATGGGACAACGATTTATAATCCTTCTGCGGATCCTTTGGCGGTTAAATGGTGGCAAACGGCAAGGTTAAGCAATCAATCTTATTTAGTTCCCGATAGTAAAATAATACCCAAAAAAAGTAATGATTATTTACAAGTAGCTAGTGATGATTTATTAGAGGATGTTAAATTGTGTCAGCGAATTGTTGAGTCAAAGGGGATGGAAATGTTAGTATTAGATCAGACTCGTCCCGATATTGGTTTAAGGGTAGCTAAAGTCATTATCCCCGGAATGCGTCATATGTGGAAGCGTTTAGGGGCAGGAAGATTGTATGATGTTCCTGTTAGCATGGGATGGTTAAAAGAAGCTTTGACGGAAGATGAATTAAATCGGTTTCCCATGTGGATGTAAACTTTTAGGGTTATTATAGTGTTGGGTTTCGTTGCCTCAACCCAACCTACAAGAGCGGCTGTTAGCATGGGATGGTTAACTCTCGTCGTTATTTAGTCCCAGAATCTTAGTTATTCTGGACTTAAACGTACCGTAGGGGCAAACCCCCTGTGGTTGCCCCCTTGTTGCCCCTGTAGCGCACTAAGCAATACAAGCGCGTAAATCATTAAGAGTAATCATCAACGTCATCGGTTCAAGAGGAGACACATCAAAACCTAAAGCCAAATAAAAATTCTTAGCTTCTTCTGAAATAGCATGAACAATAATTCCCCGAATACCAATGGTATCAGCCGCTTTAACAACCCGTAGCGCACCATCACGAAATAAACCGCGTCCTAAACCTTGACCTTGGTAAGAAGTATCTACTGCCAATCGTGCCAAAATTACCACTGGAATTGGGTTAGGCATATTCCGCCGAAATTTACCATTAGCTGATTGTATACTAATGGCCCCGGAAGCAAGGGCGTAATACCCAACTACCCTATTGTCAACGCAGGTAACAAAAGTTCTAGTTGCACCACTGGCTTGATTAGCATAAGCTCGACGCTTCAACCAATCATCGAAAATTTGGGTCTGAAACCCCGTCGTTCTACGACGGCTTTACTGTTAAATATGAGCATCGTTTACGAAATATATGCTAAAATGTGAGGTATGGAAAAAGCCTATTCGTTTCGATTTTACCCCACACCCGAACAAG
>NZ_JADBVM010000018.1:0-25968 GCF_020244875.1 Microcystis sp. M44BS1 | reverse complement strand
TTCAGAAATTGAAGAGATAATCGGCAAAATGACTAACCCTACTATCTTAGAAGAGCTACTAAAATTAGCAGCTACCGCTCATTCTCTCGCAGAATTTAAGCAGTCTTTGGCAAAAATCAATATCTAGAAAACGGGTTTCTTCGAGAAACTCTTTGAGAAACCCGTTTTCTTTGGTATTTAGAAACCGGGTTTCTTTGAGAACCTATTTAGAAACCGGGTTTCTTTGAGAAACCCGGTTTCTTGTTCCTTTGAGAAACCCGGTTTCTTGTAATAAATGTTAATTTTTGTTGCAGAGGTCTTGAAAAATTCGCGCTTGTTGTGCCAAAATTGTTAGCAATAAACTTTTGCTGTTAATGTCATGACTCTCTCTCTTTTGGCGATTATTCCTGCTGTTGACGATGTTTTGTTTAATTTCGCTCAATCTGATGGTTTTTGGGCGAATTTAGAAACCGCTTTTGGCACAAGTTATGATGTGGTTAAGGCGACGCAATTACGACAACAGTGGCGAAGCCGAAATTTTAGTCAAATTCCCCCGATTGAGGTACTTAGTGATGAGGTTTTAGGGACGGCAAATGGTGCATATTCCAGCAGTACCAATAAGATTTATCTATCAGCATCTTTTTTAAATACGGCCTCGTCAGCAGCGATAGTTAATGTAATTTTAGAAGAAATTGGGCATTATGTGGATGCTCAAATTAATCAGGTGGATAGCGCCGGAGATGAGGGGGCAATTTTTGCGGAGTTGGTGCAAGGTAACAGTCTAGATGTGGCAACCTTAGACGCTTTACGAGCAGAGAATGACCAGACAACAATTATAGTAAATGGGGAAATTATTCAAGTAGAACAGGCGAATTTTACGGGTACTAATGGGAATGATAATATTACGGGAACTTCTGACAGTGATAATATTTCTGGGTTAGATGGAAATGATACTTTAAGTGGTTTGGGGGGAAACGACAGTATTTATGGGGGTAATGGGAATGACTCTCTTGACGGTGGGGATGGAAGTGATTACTTTACCAACGATGCAGGTAATGACACGATAAATGGTGGTAGTGGGACTGATCGCTATAATGCTAACTACAGTAATGCTAGTAGTGGTTTAACCATGACCTACGACACCGCTACTGGGAGTGGGACAATTACTGTCGGTACGGAAACTGATACCTTTACTTCGATTGAGAGTTTTTACGGGTTTAAGGGAACTGAATATAATGATGTCATTTTTGGCGGTACAGAAAATGAATATTATGAGGGTGGACTCAAAGGTGGAAGTGGTAACGATACTATTTCAGGTAATGCAGGTATTGACCACATTTATGGAGAGAATGGGAATGATGTCCTGAATGGTGGAGATGGTTCTGATGAACTTTATGGTGGTAGTGGTAATGATCTCCTCAATGGTGATACAGGCGATGATCGCTTTACCAATGATGCAGGTAATGACACGATAAATGGTGGTAGTGGGATTGATCGCTATGAGGCTGACTACAGCTATGCTAGTAGCGGTTTAACCATGACCTACAATACCGCTACCGGGAGTGGGACGATTACTGTTGGTACAGAAACTGATACCTTTACTTCGATTGAGAGTTTTGATGGGTTTAAGGGAACTGAATATAATGATGTCATTTTTGGCGGTACAGCTGTTGAGGCACTCAAAGGTGGAGGTGGTAACGATACTATTTCAGGTAATGCTGGTGATGACTACATTTATGGAGAAGATGGGAATGATGTCCTCAATGGGGGTGTAGGTAATGATGACATTTATGGTGGTAATGGTAATGATCTCCTCAATGGTGATTCAGGAGATGATTACTTTACCGGCGATGAAGGCAATAATGACACGATAAATGGTGGTGCTGGTAGTGATAGCTATCATGCTGACTACAGCTATGGTAGTAGTGGTTTAACCATGACCTACGACACCGCTGGGAGTGGAACGATTACTGTCGGTACAGAAACTGATACCTTTACTTCGATTGAGAGTTTTAACGGGTTTAAGGGAACTGATTATAATGATGTCATTTTTGGCGGTACAGCAGTAGGTTACGGTTACTATGAATATTTGTATGGTAGAGAGGGTAACGATACCATTTCAGGTAATGCTGGTGGTGACATCATTTATGGAGAGAATGGGAATGATGTCCTCAATGGGGGTGCTGATAATGATCAGCTTTATGGTGGTAATGGGAATGACACCCTACAAGGAACCAATAGCGGTACAGGAGAATCTGATTATTTAGTAGGAGGTTCAGGAAGCGATCGCTTTATTCTTGCAGATACGACAAAGACCTTCTATGATGACGGTTTGACAGCTACTGAAGGTACTAGCGACTACGCGCAAATTACCGACTTTAGCACCACTGATGATACAATTCAACTACGAGGTGCAAGTAGTGACTATCTCTTAACAGTTTCTGGTTCCACTACTAATCTCTACATCAACAAACCAGGAAACGAAGCAGATGAACTGATTGCTTATATCAGTAATCAAACAGCATTAAGTCTAACTGCTAGTTATTTTAGCTATGTTTCTAGTCCGACTCTTCCCAGTATTACCCTTGCAGTTTCTCCTAGCAGTGTGACAGAAGATGGGACAACAAATCTGGTTTATACCTTCACCCGCACCGGAGTAACCACTAATTCTTTAACAGTTAACTACAGTATCAGTGGGACAGCAACCAATGGAACCGATTACGCTTCTATTCCCACCAGTGTCACCTTTGCTGCTAATTCAGCGACTGCGACTGTAACCGTTGACCCCACTGCTGACACAATAGTAGAAAGTAACGAAACTGTTATTTTAACCCTCGCTGCGGGGACAGGTTATACAATAGGTACGACCACCCCAGTGACGGGAACAATTAATAATGATGACAGTGCCTCTATTTCAATCAATGACGTAACTGTTAGCGAAGGAAATAGCGGGACTACCAATGCAGTCTTTACCGTCACCCTTTCCAATCCAGTTGATACATCTGTCACCCTCAATTACTCTACAGCCAATGGAACCGCTACCACAGCAGATAATGATTATACAGCGATTGCTACTACTCCCTTAACCTTCAATGTTGGGGAGACTTCTAAGACGATTACTGTTGCTGTCAATGGCGATACTAAAGTTGAAAATAACGAGACTTTCTTCCTCAATCTGAGTAACTTACAAGCCAATGGTCGTAATGTTACGATAACCGATAATCAAGGACAAGGTACGATTAATGATGACGATAGCACTGTCACCTCGCAACTCTCCATCAATGACATCACCGTGGTGGAAGGTCAAAATAGTAATGCAATCCTCACCGTCACTGTAAATAATCCAAGTACACAACCAATTAGCGTCAACTATACCACTGCACCCATTAACGCTACCGCTAATGTAGATTACACTAGCAAAACTGGAACTATCACCATTGCACCTAATACTGTCACCGCTACTATTAGCATTCCCATCCTCAATGATAACCTCAATGAACCTGATGAAGCTTTTACAGTAACCCTGTCAAATGCGGTTAATGCTACCATCAATCCCGACGAAGCAATTGGACAGGTAATTATTACTGACACCCTACAAAGCAGCATTACTCGAACCTTACCCAATAATGTGGAAAACCTCAGACTAATTGGCAGTAATAATATTAATGGTACGGGTAACGCTGGTGACAATAAAATCACCGGAAATAGCGGTAACAATATCCTCGCTGGTGCTAATGGTAACGATATTTACTGTTTCAATGCTTCAACCCAATCAGGAAGCGATACCATCCAAGAAACTACCACCGGCGGTATCGATACCCTCGACTTTACTGGGACAAATACCGCAGTAAGAGTTAACTTAGGGATTACTACTGTCCAAACCGTCGTCACCAATAATCTAAGATTGACTTTTTCGGCAAATAACACCATCGAAAATATTATTAGCGATAGCGGTAATGACCGACTAACCGGGAATAGCCTTAATAATACTCTAACTGGTGGTGGTGGCAACGATCAATTAACCGGTCAAGACGGAAACGATAGTTTAATTGGTGGTTTTGGTGATGATTTACTCACTGGTGGTAATGGTAGCGATAACTTTATCTTCAACAGTAGTAATTTAGGAATCGATACCATCAGCGATTTCACTTCGGGTAGTGATAAAATAGTATTAAGTAAAGCCATATTTACCGCTTTACAAAGTGTCATTGGCAATGGCTTCAGTCAACCGGCTGAATTTGCCAGCGTCGCTGACGATGATTTAGTCGCCACTAGCAGTGCTTTTATCGTTTACAGTACCAGCAGTGGCAGTATCTACTACAATCAAAATGGTAGTGCTGCTGGCTTAGGAAGTGGCTCTGAATTTGCCAGTTTGTTGACTGTTCCTACCCTGATAGCGGCTGATTTCACACTGATAAATTAACCTAGCCACAGAAATCGATATCATTCGAGCCTCGGTTAATTTGACTTTAGGAGCCAATGTCGAGAATTTAATGCAGCCACCGACGCAATTGTCGAAATCACTGGATTAACAGGAACTCTCGATATTGCTAATTCCTGATAGCTGTCCCCTGAATCATCCCACAGTTTTATATTTTCTTTAGAGATGGACTGTCCTAAAACCTGCTCAGAGCGGCCAAAAGTCAGAAAATAGAAATAAAGGTGCGATTGGAGAACTTGAGCAGCGATCGCACACATCAGCCGCCATTGGAGAAAGATAAAGTTATGGCAGATAACTACAGAAGTCGCATTGTTACCCAAGGTACCCAACGCAGTCCGAATCGGGCCATGTTAAGAGCGGTAGGTTTTGGGGATGAGGACTTTAGCAAACCCATCATCGGCATCGCTAACGGATTTAGCACCATTACCCCCTGTAACATGGGAATTAATGATTTAGCAATGCGTGCCGAAGCAGCCACCAGATTAGCGGGGGGAATGCCGCAACTTTTCGGGACTATCACCATTAGTGACGGGATTTCCATGGGAACAGAAGGGATGAAATATTCTCTCGTTTCTAGGGAAGTAATCGCCGATTCCATTGAAACCGTCTGTAATGGTCAAAGTCTCGATGGAGTCCTCGCTATCGGGGGTTGTGACAAAAATATGCCGGGAGCAATGATTGCCATGGCCCGGATGAATATTCCCGCTATTTTCGTCTATGGTGGCACGATTAAACCGGGGCGCTACAAAGATTGCGATTTAACCGTGGTCAGTTCCTTTGAAGCCGTGGGACAGTACAGCGCCGGTAAAATCAGTGAAGAAGACCTCATCGGAATCGAACGCAACGCTTGCCCCGGGGCCGGTTCCTGTGGTGGAATGTTTACTGCTAATACCATGTCTTCCGCTTTTGAAGCCATGGGCATGAGTTTACCCTATTCCTCGACCATGGCCGCCGAAGATGCGGAAAAAGCCGATAGTACCGAAGAATCGGCCAAGGTTTTGGTCGAGGCGATTAGAAAACAGATTCTCCCTAGCCAAATTTTGACCCGTAAAGCCTTTGAGAACGCTATTTCGGTAATTATGGCGGTGGGAGGTTCCACTAACGCTGTGCTGCACCTTTTAGCCATTTCCCGCACCATCGGGGTAGAATTATCGATCGATGATTTTGAAACTATCCGGCAGCGAGTACCGGTTATCTGCGATCTTAAACCCTCCGGGCGTTACGTTACCGTGGATCTGCACAAAGCCGGCGGTATTCCCCAAGTGATGAAAATTCTCCTGGTTAATGGTTTACTACACGGGGATGCTCTCACCATTAGCGGTCAGACTATCGCCGAGATTTTAGCCGATATTCCCGACCAACCGCCCTCAGGCCAAGATGTTATCCGTCCTTTTAGCAATCCTGTCTATAAAGAGGGTCATTTAGCCATTTTAAAAGGAAATCTGGCCACAGAGGGGGCCGTAGCCAAAATTAGCGGCGTGAAAACTCCAGTCATCACCGGACCTGCGCGGGTGTTTGAGTCGGAAGAAACCTGTTTAGAGGCAATTTTAGCCGGAAAAATTCAAGCTGGGGATGTGGTGGTTGTCCGTTACGAGGGACCAGTAGGTGGACCGGGTATGCGGGAAATGTTGGCCCCCACTTCGGCAATTATCGGCGCCGGTTTAGGGGATTCCGTGGGATTAATTACCGATGGTCGTTTTTCCGGGGGAACCTATGGCATGGTGGTCGGTCACGTTGCTCCGGAAGCGGCGGTGGGTGGTACAATTGCTCTAGTAGAGGAAGGGGATCAAATCACTATTGATGCTCGTCAGCGTCTCTTGAGTTTAAATGTATCGGAGGAAGAATTAACCCGTCGTCGTAACCATTGGCAACCGCGTCCCCCACGCTATAAAACGGGAATTCTCGGCAAATACGCCAAGTTAGTCTCCTCTAGCAGTCTCGGCGCTTTAACGGATCTGAATCTGTTCTAAAAGTATAACTAGGAATGGCGATCAATTGCGATCGCCGTTTACCCCACTGCTCACTGAACACCCCCACTGATAACTGGTAACTGATAACTGATAAGACTGACGGCTCTAATTAGGGTTTGCGGCAAAAAGTACGGGCGAAGCATTCGGATAGAAAATCTACGGTTTCACCGATAGGTTATTGCCCGAATGCTTCGCCCCTACAGGACGCGGGCCGATGAAGACACAAGGTTTTGAAGCATGATTCTCTCAAAATCTTGCACCTGTTTCGCGAGAAAAGCAACAAAACCCTTACCTTGCCTACATTTCACATTTATTCAGCCAGCCCTAATTAATGCTCATTCTTAATTCTCCTGACGACCGACGACCGACTCCTGCCTCCGTTAAAGATTAATAACTATGACCTATCTACTCACTGTCTATCGAGCGCTCGAATGCCGTCCGGATACCTATCGGGATTGGTATGACCAAGGCAATATTTTAAAAGAAAGAATGGACTATTTTGGAGCCTTAATCAGCTACGAAAAAGCCTTAGAATATTATCCAGATGACTATTGGGCATGGTACAAAAGGGGTATGATACTAGAAGACTTGGGAATGTATGAAGAAGCGGCTGAAAGTTACGCTAACGCCGCACAGGTAAAGGATGATAACTATTGGGCTTGGTATGATCAAGGTTGTGTTTATCTACAGGAACTAAAGGAATACGAAAAAGCGATCGCTTGTTTTCAACGGGCCCTAAGTCATAGTCCGGGGGACTATTGGGCCGCCTACCGGCAAGGGGAGGCCTATCGATTGCTCAAAAACTACGAACGCGCTATTACTTCCTATGATCTGGCCCTAGGGGCGCGACCCCGGGATTATTGGGCCTGGTATCGTCGTGGCGACGCTTTCCGGGATTGGGGCAATCCCCAAGAGGCTTTATTTAATTATCGTACCGCCCTCGATATCCGACCGCAAGATTACTGGTCCTGGTATCAACAGGGTGTGATCCTACAGGAATTACAGCGTTTAACAGAAGCGATCGCCTGTTATGAAGAATCGTTAAAAATCGATCAAGATGATCGCTATGCGTGGTACAATGCCGCTTGCTGTTATGCTGCCCTCGGTCAACAACAAAAAGCGATCAACTGTTTACGGGAAGCTCTAGACATAGAACCAGATATTTGCGGCGAATTAGCGCGTAATAACTTTGTTTTCGATGGTTTAAGACAAAATGAAACCTTTAATGACCTCTTGAGTTGCTATTCCCCCAGCTAAAGTCTTTTTGCAGCACCTAGGGTTTGCTGAAAGGGTTTTTCGTGGGGTGTGGGATTTTAGGCATTTTCAGGGAAAAAGTGCCTAAAATGTCCCCCCGGTTGCTCCAATATCTGGCACTTTTTTAATGGCAAAAAAGCCTAAAAATATTAGCCAACAAGGTTTTTAGATTCATTTAGCCAGTCTGGATTAGCTACAATTGCAATTAGAGAAAAATTATTGAGAATCCTATGCGAGAACTAGACAGAGACAAAACCATCGAACAACTGAACGAAATCATGGAATTTGAACTAGCGGGAGTTGTCCGTTATACCCACTATTCCCTGATGGTGACAGGTCCCCATCGCATCCCCATCGTCCAATTTTTCCAGACTCAGGCCACGGAATCCCTCACCCACGCGCAACAAGTTGGGGAAATTCTCACCGGTTTAGAAGGTCATCCTAGCTTAAAAATTGCCCCCATTGAAGAAAGCTATGAACATAATATCAAAGCAATCTTGAGTGAGAGCCTCAATCATGAGAAAAAATCCCTTGATTTGTACAAAGCACTCCTAGAAACCGTCGAAGATGCCAGTATTTACCTGGAAGAATTCGCTCGCGGTATGATCGGACAAGAAGAATTACACAATCTGGAAATTCGCAAGATGCTGCGGGATTTTGCTTAAGCTAGGATCAAAGCTAGAGTTTATTGACTAGCTTATGAATCTCAGTTCCGCTTTACCCACTTTTATTATCACTCTCCGGGAAGGTTTCGAGGCCGCTTTAGTGGTGGGAATTGTCCTCGCTTGTTTACAAAAATCGGGTCGATCGCAACTTAACTCATGGGTATATCGTGGTATTGGTGCGGGAGTAGTCGCTAGTGTTTTGGTCGGTGTTTTGCTAGGGGGAATCCTTTTGCAAGTGGATGCCTCTCCTAGTCCATTCGTACCAATGCTTAAGGAATTATTGGCCGCCACTTTTGGACTGATTGCCGTTTTGATGTTGAGTTGGATGTTAATTTGGATGACTCAACAGGCCAAATCTTTGAAATCTGAGGTAGAAAATGCGGTAAAAGCGGGTTTAAAAGCGGAAAATGGGGCAGGAAAAGCGATTTTTCTGCTCGTTTTTATCGCTGTCTTGCGGGAGGGATTTGAAACTGTCCTCTTTATCCTGGCCCAATTCCAAAAAGATTGGCAGATACAAACGTTCGGTGCGATAGCGGGGTTAAGTTTGGCGACTTTGTTGGGAATTCTCCTATTTGCAGGGGGAGTAAAAATCAATATCCGTCTCTTTTTCCAAATTATGGGGACTTTCCTCCTCTTAATCGTTGCGGGATTACTCATCGGTGTTTTGAAACATATCGACGCAGGAATCAGTCTTTTAAGTGAAATTGACCCTTTTTATCGCAATTTCTGTCCTTCTCTCCCCTCTTCCTGTCTTCTCGGTTTTCAAGTTTGGGACGGTTCCCAAATTTTGAGCGATCGCACTTTCCCCGGACTCCTCCTCAAATCTCTGTTTGGTTATCGTCAAAACCTCTATATCAGTCAAATTGTTGCTTATATCCTCTTTTTACTGCTTATCGGTGGCCTCTATTTCCAAAGCTTACGACAACGTCCTCAAACAGTGATCAGTAAACAGTAAACAGTAAACAGTGAGAAGATGGCAAGAAACTTCTATTTAATACTGCTCACTTAAAAACTCACATCTGATAACTGTTAACTCACCCACTGATAACTGATAACTGATAACTGTTAACTGATAACTTACCCACTGATAACTGATAACTGATTATGACTACCTGGCAATGTGACGGTATCCCGAAAGATGGTAAAACCTATCCGCAAGCGATTGCGGGAGGTCATGAACCCTACGAAAACACTACTCCTGATTGTCTTATCTGTGGCCTACCTAGGGAAGCGATGGATCCCGTCACAACGACGGTTAAAACCACGGTTGTGGTGTCCCCAGGGGGTACAACTAGAGTCGGTCAAAAATCTAACTGGTTACTTCCCTTCGCTTTGATAATTACCGCTTTAACCGCAGGTTTAGGGGGTTGGAGTCTATTACAAATGGTGATTCCCAAACCCGATACTTCCCCAGTCGTCCGGGAAAAAACCCCAGACAAGCAACCCAAGGCAACTTTTGTGAGTAATACGGCTAAAAATCCCGATTTATTTAGCCAAGGGGAGAAAATACTGCTTAATTCCACTCCTAACAAAGAAAAAGGCGCAGCGGCCTTTAAAAAGGAAGATTGGGCAAATGCGATCGCATCTTACCAACTGGCAGCCACTCCCCAAGCAAACGATCCGGAAGGCAAAATCTATTACAATAACGCCAAAGCTAGACAAAAAGGTAATCAAAATACTATAGCCGTCGTTGTCCCCATCGCTAACGACCCCAACAGCGCCAAGGAAATTCTCCGAGGTGTGGCAAGGTATCAAGAGGAGTTTAATAATTCTAATCCGGGTAATCCTTTAGAAATAGTCATCGCTAATGATGGCGGTGGGTTACAATCAAAAGCGATAGCCGATGATCTGATTCAATCCGGTCAAGTTTTGGCAGTTATAGGCCACGGAATCGATCCTTTTAGTCAAAAAGCGATTGAAAGTTACGAAAAAGAAGGATTAGCGATTCTCTCTCCCCTGACTACCAGTGTTAGTCAAACGGGAAAATCAACCCTGAAAACTATTCCCCTTGAGGATAAATCTCAGGAAGTTTTGGGTAGTTATCTGGAAGCAGTGGCCAAAACTTTGGCTAATTATGCTAGTAAGCAAGAGAAGTCTCCGTCAGTGGTTCTTTTTTATAATTCCGATAGTCCCTATAGTCAAAAATTAAGGGATTCCTTTGCTAAAGCGATAAAAGAACCGGGAGGCAAGATAGTTAAGGAAATAGACACCACCAAAGCCAATTTTAACCCTAAAACCGCCATAGATCAGGCCAAACAAGCCGGCGCTAAGGTGGTATTTTTGGCCCTCAGTAAAGACGGCGATCGCATTGATCAAGCCGTGGCTATTGCCCAAGAATCGTCAGGAATGCTCTTATTAGGCGGAAATGAACTTTATACACCCGATATCCTTATCCAAGGAGCAGATAGCATCGACGGATTAGTTTTAGCAGTACCTTGGAGTTTCCAAGCAACGGATCCTTTTGCCAAAGATGCGCTGAAAAGTTGGCGCGGTCGCGTCAGTTGGCGTACTGCTACCGCCTACGATACCATGAAAGTATTAGGAAAAGCGATCGCTAAAAGTTCTGACCGTGCTACTGTAGTCGAAACTTTAAATCGAGGAATCACCTTGCAGGGAAGCACCACGGATTTTAAGATTTTTAATCAAGTTCCCCTGGTGCGTGCTAATCGCGGCAATGAGGGGCCAAAGGGTTCTCAATATCAGTTCGATCCTATCTAAAATAGACAATGTGATGTCGAGGAGTAGAATCAAGTCTAATTTTATGAAGAATATCTTACCCATCCTAGCTTTATTAATGTCGGTGTCGGGAATTGCCGTGTCTTTGGGACGGGAGGAAGTCCGATGTCATCTCGGTTTAGAATCGGCAGCCTGTCCCCGGGAAGAAGAAAAAACCAGCGAAGACACCCCCGCAACTACCCCGGAATCCCCCCCCGCAACTACCCCCGCAACTACCCCAGAATCTCCCCAGATAGAAGAAACTCCCACGGAAACTACCCGCAATAGCGAAGCTTCCCCCGAAGTTTCCCCGTCTCCTGAAAAGGAAACCCCAGTGGAATTCACTCCCATCCCAGAAAATAACCCCAGTCCAGAAGTACCCCCCGAAAATCCCCCCACCCCGGAAACCAAAGCGGTGGAAAAAACTCCAGATGCAGAAAAAAGTCCCGATGTCAATCCATCTAAAGACGGAGAAACTGAAAGTATTCCATTAGAGGTTATTCCCCCCGCACAGTAAAATCGGACAAAATCAATTTCTGGTGGGGTAGGGTTGATTCATGAATCAACCCTACAGATCCCGGACAGTAAAATCGGACAAAATCAATTTCTGGCTGAGGATAGGAACTCATGCACTCATGCAAGAGGTAGTTAGATATGTGTAATTATAGTCATTTCAGATAAGTCTGATACACTCTAGACCAGTTAAACTCTTATGGACTCTGGCATTGATATTCTCAATCTTAATTGAAATGACTATAATTGTATCTATCGCTCTTTCAGGACTCTGGCAAAAGTCTTACAGTCTCTAAACTCTAGCTCTCTTATGGGGTAAGCCTTCAAGCTATCGCTAACTAACAGAAACCCGAAATTTGAGTTTTTATTAGAAAAAAAGTTAGCATTCGCTTATCAAGCAAAGGTTTTAGAACCTAGATTCGGTTAGGGATTTCCGAAAGTCCCAGAAGAGCGATATCAAAACTGTTATATTATATAAAAATATTGCTGAGATTTTTCCTATGCCTCTAATTAAAATTCAAACTTCTGTCACCTCCCTCGATGATGAGACGGTTAATCAACTTTTGCAGAGTCTTTCGGCTAAATTAGCTAAACATCTGGGAAAACCCGAATCCTATGTGATGACAGCTTTAGAATCGGGGATAAAAATGACTTTTGCTGGTACTTTTGAGCCAGTGTGTTATGTGGAGATTAAAAGTGTTGGTTCTATTTCCGCCGCTCAAACTAAAAGCATGAGTAGTGATTTTTGTCAAGAAATTGAGGCTTATTTAGGAATACCGAAAAATCGCATTTATCTAGAATTTGCTGAGGCGAAAGGTTATCTTTGGGGATGGAATGGCAATACTTTTGGCTAATTTATGCCAAAATTTTGGTAAATAGGGCTTATTTTAACTCTCTGGTGAGGATTTTTGCCTGTTCAATCCAAGCTAACATCACCGCAATATCGGGACATAAATCGCGTCTTTGCAGATTAGCCACCTGAAAATTGATGTTTTTGCCAATTGCGGGGATGAGCCTTTTTCTGTCAACTCTTGAGGTTGACGCGTTTCACTTTAAAATTGGCGGATGGTATTAAAGTAGAATAGAGAGATTATACTGAGTACAGAAAAATTACAGCTTTGTTCCTAAAGATGAAGTGTAACCTAATTTGGTATCGAATCCTGACGACCGGCTCCCCAAAACGAAAACTGTGTACTTCACCATTAAGATAACTGCTATAAGATGAATTTATTAGAAGAAGTTAAGGCAAAAACTAAAGAATTTCGTACCGATAACTATCCTATGTCAATCGGAGAGATTATTAGTCTTTATAATAACAAAGAAATGACAATTAATCCAGATTTTCAAAGATATTTTCGTTGGACAATAGCCCAAAAAAGCCGATTCATAGAATCGATACTACTAGGAATTCCTATTCCCTCTATTTTTGTCTATCAGAGAGAAGAAGATAGTGTTTGGGAATTGGTGGATGGATTACAAAGGATTTCAACAATTTTGGAATTTGTTGGCGATTTAAGAGATGAGGACGATGAAACTAAGAAAAAACCGAAACTGGTGCTTCAAGGTACTAACTTATTACCTAGCTTAAACGGAGTTATGTGGGAAGGTGCAGAGGAAGGAGAGTATAATTTGCCCCCATCTCTAAAAATAGATTTCAAAAGAGCGAAAATACAGGTTCAGATTATCCAAAAAGAATCGGATAAAAATGCTAAGTTTGAAGTTTTTGATCGTTTAAATACCGGTGGCTCTTTTTTATCTTATCAAGAGGTGCGTAATTGTCTTTTGATTATGCTAGATAAAAGCCTATATAAGTGGTTAGAAGACTTGGCAGAAAATGAGAACTTTAAAAATTGTATTTCCCTATCCGAGCGATTAAGACAAGAACGCTACGACTTGGAACTAATTCTTAAATATTTTGCCCTGTCTTCTCCCACATTTGGTCCAACATCATTGAACAAAAAAGAGGTTAATGAATATTTGACTGACTATTTGACAAAATTATGCAATTCCATCACTTTTGATCGTGTGTTAGAGCAAGAAAAATTCGCTAAAATGTTTTTATTGCTTGATCAAGCGACGAATGAAGATACTTTTACCAAATATGATGGAACAAGATTCAAGGGGAAATTTCTCGATTCTGCTTATGAAGCGATCACCACAGGATTACGAGAAAATATTGATGATTACTCTGCTCAAGATATTGAACTGCTAAAAACAAAAATTCAGGAAATGTGGTCAGAATTTGACTTTATTTCTAACATCGGTACAGGATCGAGAGCTAGAACTAGAATGCACAAAATGATTGAATTTGGCAAAAAATATTTTAAAAAGTAATGAGTAAAGATAATAGAACTATCGAAATTCTCCAGAAAAACTTAGATGAAGATATGGCATGGCGAATCAGAGAACTTAGTATTTTAAAAACTAAAATTCCTCGACAAAAAGGAACTGAGCAAGATGTATTAATTAGAGCCGGAATAACCACTCTCTATGCCCATTGGGAAGGTTTTATTAAATATGCAGCAGAATGTTATTTGCAGTTTGTTTCCTTAAGAAAATTAAATTATCATGAACTGGATTACTGTTTCGTTGCCCTTAGTTCTAGAAAATCTATAAATGAGTTAATAAAAACCAATAAATTTAAGTTACAAAAAGAGATGATCAAAAATTTACTTGATAACCTAGAAAATAGAGCTTTTATACCCCACGAAAATATTATTAACACCAAATCTAATCTCAATTTTGAAGTTTTCACTGATATCTGTACTATTCTAGGAATTGATGATAGTGATTATCAACTGCGGCAGAAAGCTATTGATGAACAACTTCTCACCCAAAGAAATAAAATTGCTCATGGCAAGTATTTAACTATCGATTATGAAGAATACATCAGTATTTATAATTTAGTAATTAAATTAATCAGAGATTTTAAAGATGATCTATTAAATGCCGCCGTGACGGAACAGTATAAAAAAGTCAAAAGTATATAGGGTTAATACTAAATCCGTTGAGTATGCGCTACATATCAGAACAGGCAAAAGGCAACCCCCCCGACGTCGGGGGGGTTGGGGGGGTTGGGGAAATAAATAATCAGTTTTTAATAACCGGATTTAGTATTACTCCATGACTATCAAGAACTGTTGAAATAGTAGCAAGAGACGAAGTGACTAATCGGAGTAACTTGTCTTTTGTCTCTGCCAAATTCTTATCTTCTGTATCGCGCTGTAAACTTTGAGTATTATAAATTTCTTTAATTAAGTCTCTGCCAGCAGAAAAAACATTACTATCGGAATATTTGGTTGCACTGGCTTCTTCAAAAAATATATTAATTCCCTCTGACCATTCAGCTTTTAACTCTAAGTCATCCACTTGCTCTAATAGATTATTACTAAGAGATTGAAGTTCTTGAAGCTGCGTTTTGACATGAGGTGCTTTCGCATAAATTCTTCCCCAAGTGGACAAAAAATCAAGAGTTTGTTCGGCAATTAAAGGGGTTCCGTCCGCAAGACTAACTTTAAAAAAAGCGTCGAGGACAGGGGCAAGAAGCGCAAAAATTGGTAATTCCCAACTATTGACAGAAGCGGTAAGAACAAGTAGGCTGATTCTAGATGGACTATCAGGGGGAATACTATTGCGAGATAAAATTGACGCAATAAATAACCAAACAACCTCATTGTTAATCTCGCTGTCATTCTGTAGAAGCTTACGTCCCAATACCCCTAAGCCGATTTCTGAAGCTTCGATCGATCCCAGTGCCAACAGAGCGGCAAACTCTCTAACATGACTATCCACCCTTCTCAGATTGCCGAAAGCTCTATCAATTTCTTCTCTAGCGTTATCACTATCGCCAGAGTCTAAAAATTGTTGTACTCTTCTAAGCATCGTTGTCATTCTGTTTGGGGCGAAGGGATAAAGGTAAGACCACTGCGAATTTCAATATCTACACGGGCGTTTTTAGTTTTACGTTTAGAATCCTGAAATGGGTGCGGTTGTGCCTCTGGAGTGACACCACCTTGCTCACGAGCATTTGTAACAAAGCGTTCAGCTTTTCTAAAAGCTTGTTTCCGTTCCTCTCGTTGAAATTCATCGCATTGCCCTTTAATATTAGCAAGAAATGATAATCCTTCTTTAGCAGTAACAGGATTTTTTCTTGCCCAAGAACAACTGTATCCACCCTCTTGCTGGATATCGTCTCCTTGAGCTTGTACCCTCCCACGATAAGGTTCTGACGAACTCGACATATTAAATGTTCAAATTTATTCATTTAAGACAATTATATAGTAATTATCAGCAAAAATATCAAACAAAGCCCAAATACTTGATTAGAATCAATTATCAAAAGTTTAGCTATAAAATTATGTAGAATGCTTTCGACGACGTACTGGGAAATTACCTGACAAAAAAAAGTTGACAGAACCAAAACGGTCTATCAACTCTTAAAGTTATCCATTCAAGAACTAAAAATTAACGTTCTTGAAAGACGATTTTTTTGTCCAGGGAAGGACGGTTATTCGACTTAGAGGGGTACTTACTACCACCACTGCGGGGAGTTTTATTAATCACCGGTTTACTGCTCGTCGCTGCGGGAACTTCCCAATCAGTTTTCATCCACTGGGGACAATTTTGATCGTAGATCATTTGCAGGGCAGCAGCCGCGATCGCTTGGGGATCGTATTCTTCACTTAAATCCCGCACTAAAGGCAAGAAAGAAGCCATCCGTTCCCCCGATAAAGCCTCTTTTAGCTGATTTTGCAGCTTGGCCAGGCGTTTTGCTTCCACTTCGGTGCGACTAGGAATGGGACTAGATTCCAGACGTTGACGCAAACGCTGTTCAATCTGACGTAATAAACGCCGATCGATCGGTTCTACTAAAGATATAGCAGTTCCCGTTTTACCGGCGCGGCCAGTGCGGCCAATGCGGTGAATATAGGTTTCGGCATTATCTGGCAGATCATAGTTAATAACGTGGCTGAGATTTTCCACATCTAGACCGCGGGCCGCGATATCCGTGGCTACCACTAATTTAATTTTGCCCTCGCGGAAACGTTGCACCAGTCGTTCCCGTTGCACTTGGCTTAAGTTACCGTGGTATTCATCCACCGTTTGTCCCGCTTCTTGCAGTTTGCTGGTTAATTCGGCCGCGGTTTGCTTGGTGCGGACGAAAATAATCGCCGATTCTAGGGGTTCGATCTCTAACAGGGGTTGCAGGACTTTTAATTTCGTCCAACCGCGAGGGATCATATAAATTTTCTGTTCGATTTTAGCAGGAGCGGCCTGGGTTTGAGAAACCGTCACAGAAATGGGAGATTTCAAGAAATTAGCGATTAAATCGCGGATTTCCCGGGGCATAGTGGCCGAGAAACAGGCGGTTTGACGGGTGGAGGGAGATGCTTGCAGAATTTTCTTAACATCATCGATAAAACCCATACTGAGCATTTCGTCCGCTTCATCGAGGACTACCCAGTTTAGGGATTCGAGATGGAGTTTTTTGCGATCGAGCAGATCAATTACCCGGCCGGGAGTGCCGACCACAATCTGGACACCTTTTTCCAGACTGCGGATCTGACGTTCCATGGATTGACCACCACAGACTGTCAGGATAAAGAGACGACGGTCATCAGAGAAATCTTTGATGGCGCTGGCCACCTGTTGGGCTAATTCCCGGGTGGGGGTGAGGATTAAAGCTTGAACGTTAGGATTTTTGGTGTCCATGCGTTCCAGTAAAGGCAGGGAATAGGCGGCGGTTTTGCCGGTTCCCGTTTGTGACATTCCTACCATGTCATGCCCTTCTAGAAGGAGAGGGATGGCTTTGGTTTGAATTTCCGTGGGGGTGGTGAATCCAAGCGTTTCTAGGTGTTGAAGACGGCTATCGGATAAACCTAAATTGTTGAAACCAGTGGTCATAAGGGTTGTTTTGTGGGAATTAAATTAGAAAAATCGAAAAATTAGACTATTTCGCCGTAGAGATCGTAGGTATCGGTCGCAGTGATTCGGACCGGTACGATCGCACCTAGAATCGCCTCCCCTGTCACATAAACCAAGCCATCCACTTCCGGGGAAAAACGAGCGGAACGCCCGATTAATTCTCCTGTTTGCGGGTTTTCCTGTTCGATGAGAACATCGACAGTGTGACCGATATAAGCTTGATTTTTGCGCTCCGAGATTGGTTGCTGAGTTAACATCAACCTTTCGCGGCGTTCGTCCATAATTGCCTGTGGCACTGGATTGGGCAGGTCAAAGGCGGCTGTACCTTCTTCGGCGGAGAAGGTAAACACCCCGACGTGATCGAACTCATGACGCTTGACAAATTCCAGCAGATGGCTGAAATGTTCCTCGGTTTCTCCGGGGAAACCGACGATAAAAGTCGTTCGTAAAACCGCGTTCGGGATAGCTTGCTTGATCCGCTCGATAATGCCATCGTTGACTCGTCCTTGCCAGGGACGGTTCATCGCCCGCAGGATGTCGGGATGGGAATGCTGTAGCGGCAAGTCTAGATAGGGTAAAACATTCGGGCTCTCTCGGATCGCTTCGATAACCTTTGGCGTTAACCCGGTCGGGTAAGCGTAGTGAACGCGAATCCAAGGTATATCGACTTCTGCCAGCGCTCGCAAGAGTTCCGCTAATTTGGGTTCGCCATATAAGTCTAACCCATAATTGGTGGTTATTTGCGAAATGAGAATTAATTCTTTGACCCCTTGGCTGGCCAATTGTCGCGCTTCGGCCACAATTGACTCGATCGAACGGGATCTTTGATCACCGCGCAGCTGGGGAATAATACAGAAGGCACAGCGATAGTCGCAGCCTTCGGCCACCCGCAGATAGGCGACTCCCTCGGTAGTGGTGCGATAACGGGGCAGATTTTCATCGGCGATAAAAGTGGGATCGGCGCTGACTTCTTTGACTCGTTCTCCCGTCTCTACCCGTTCGACAATCTCGACAATTTTCTGATAATCCCCCGTGCCAACAATGGCCACGGCTTCCGGCAATTCCGTCAGGAGTTCATCTTGGAAATGTTGGGCCATACAGCCGGAGATAATAATTTTTTTATTAGCTTCCGCCAGTTCCACGAGGGTGCGAACGGATTCTTCTCTAGCTGCTTGAATGAAACTACAGGTATTAACGATAACGTAATCGGCCAACTCCTCGTCATTATCTACGGGATAGCCGGCCTTGGCCAGCAGTCCTAACATATGCTCGGAGTCGATCCGGTTTTTCTCACAGCCTAGGTGTGAGATGGCGATGGTTGGCTTATTGCCCATGCGATCGAGTATCAACCAAATCCTAAACTTCTCTAATGTTAAGACATTTTAACGGATTCCGGACTTGATAAAATCATTAGCAGTTAAAATAATTTCCCCCCCGTGGAACCGTGGGTAGGCCTTCACCCTGTTAAAATGGGTGAGCGGCGCCTGGTTGGGGACGCTAAGAGTAGTAGACGCTGTGAACTTAATTGCAACTTTCAAGACAAAAAACCCGATTATTGGCGTAGTTCATCTCGCCCCCCTGCCCACTTCCCCCCGTTGGGGTGGTAGTCTCAAGACGGTGATCGAGCGGGCTGAACAGGAGGCGACGGCTTTGGCTGCTGGTGGTGTTGATGGTTTGATTATCGAGAATTTTTTTGATGCCCCCTTTACTAAGCAACAGGTGGATCCCGCCGTGGTTAGTGCCATGACGTTAATTGTTGATCGCATTAAAAATCTGGTGGTCTTACCGATTGGTCTTAATGTTCTCCGCAATGATGCCCATAGTGCCTTAGCGATCGCTACCTGTGTCAATGCCCAATTTATTCGGGTTAATGTGCTAACGGGGGTTATGGCTACCGATCAGGGCATTATTGAGGGTCAGGCACACGAACTCTTGCGTTATCGGCGCGAATTGGGGTCTGAGGTCAAAATTTTAGCGGATGTTTTGGTTAAACACGCCCGCCCCTTGGGAACTCCTAATCTGACTACGGCAGTGCAAGATACGATCGAACGGGGACTAGCAGACGGGGTGATCCTCTCCGGTTGGTCCACCGGTAGCCCCCCTAGTTTTGAGGATTTGGAACTGGCAGTGGCGGCGGCCAAGGGAACACCGGTTTTTATCGGCAGCGGGGCTGATTTGGACAATATCGGGCGGTTGCTGCCGGCTGCCGATGGGGTGATCGTGGCTAGTTCCCTCAAGCGTCATGGCAAAATTACTGAACCGGTGGATCCGATCCGGGTGTCGCAATTTGTGGAAACGGCCCGGCAGATCAACGATCAAAAGGCAAAAATTAATAATTCTCTGCCTTCTTTGCCTCTGTCCACATAACCCCTTGCTAGAATGGCGGATAGTTATTGGCCGTGGTGCGATCCTAAGTTTTTAGGAATTGAAAACGTCCTAATTAACACAATATCGTTAGGGGATTTTTCCCTTCAACAAAGTACATTTAGATTTCCCTCCTGACTTCTGACTCCTGACTCCTGAATTCTGCTGTAACTTAATCTAAATAATATTATGCGTCGTCGATCTCTACCTTGGATTCATCGCTACTCCCGGCCTCTAATTGGGGGCGTTTCGATCGTGGGAGCGATTCTGACCGGCTATTTAACCATTACCAAACTGACGGGAGGGACTGCAGCCTGTACCGCCGGGGCTAGTGATGGGGCTGGTTGCACTGGTGTTCTTAATAGTCCCTACGCTACGGTTTTCGGGCTGCCCTTGAGTTTGTTCGGTTTTTTGGCCTATATTGCCATGGCGGTTTTTGCCCTCAGTCCTCTATTTATTAATGGGGAAACTCAGAAAAATCTCCGCAAAAGTTTAGAAAATAATACTTGGTTATTGCTGTTAGCGGGGGCGACGGCGATGGCGGTATTTAGTGGTTATTTAATGTATATTCTAGCCACGGACTTAAAGGAATTGTGTCCCTACTGCATTACTTCGGCTTTGTTCGCTTTAACTTTATTAATTCTCACAATTGTCGGTCGCGAATGGGAAGGTTTAGGACAAATTATACTGCCGATGGTTGTGGTGGCGATGATTACTTTGGTGGGAACTTTAGCGGTTTATGCGGGAGTAAATTCCCCGACGGTGGCAGGAGGCAAAGAAGAAATTACCCGGCCAATGACAGCTGCTAAACCTCCCTACGGTTGGGAAGTAACCACGGTTTCGGGAAAAGCAGAAATCGCCCTGGCTAAACATTTAAAAGCAATTGGGGCGAAAGAATACGGGGCTTTTTGGTGTCCCCACTGTTACGATCAAAAACAGTTATTTGGTAAGGAAGCTGCAGAAATCCTCAAAAAAGAAAGGGTTTATATCGAATGCGATCCCCAAGGAGTTAATGGTAATCCCCAAGCTTGTCGCGATGCCGGAATTAAAGGTTTCCCCACTTGGATTATTAAGGGTCAAGAATATTCGGGAACCCAAAGATTAGAGAAATTAGCGGAGGTTTCTGGTTATACCGGCCCGATGAATTTTAAATATACAGTTCCGGGGCGCAAGTAGAAAAATATTGAGGGGTTGAACCTTGTTCAGCCCCCATATTTTATGGCTTTTATGGCGTTGCTGATTTTAAGTATTAAGTGTCCTCTAGGCAATTTTTCAAACTTAGTCCTAAGCGTTCGTTGTGGATACGATGCACAATTACCATTCATATCTCAATTCAACAACACCAGAACAAGTTCTTAGTTTTAAATAAGATAAACATTTCTCCCACAAAATCCTGGTTCTTCCGAACTTACACTGTAGAAAATTCCCTAAGCTCCCTCTCTGTCCAGCAATGCTCTAAAGTTGATAAATATCAATCTAACAAAAACTCAAAGCCTTACTATACAAGCTTTACAAGCATGAGTTGTTAATAATTTTGCATAACAGGTTTGGTAGAGTCTCGTTTATTTTTGTCCAGGTACTTATTTTCTATCAAGATGTCGAGAGAACAAAAAAATGTTTGGTAAATTGTTAAAATATTATCAAAGCTAATAAAGGAGTAATTTCTCATGATTGCCATTAAAGAAAACTTTCCCCAACTTACTCCAGAAGAATACTTTGCTTGGGAAGAAAACCAACTAGAAAAACACGAACTGATCGATGGTCAAGTGTACACTATGAGCGGCGGCAGCAAAAACCATAGTCTCATCTCAGTTAGATTTATTACCCTGTTTTCCAACCACCTTGAAAGCACTGGCTGTGAAGTAGGTAACTCAGATCTGAGAGTCAACATTGTCGAAACAACTAACTACACTTATCCTGATGTTAGCGTAACCTGCGACGATCACGATAAAACTACAACCCAATACATTACTTATCCTTGTCTCATTGTTGAAGTTCTTTCACCTAGTACCGAGTCCTATGATAGAGGTGGCAAATTTAGAATGTACCGCAAAAATCTAGTTTTACAAGATTATTTATTAGTGAGTTCCACCAGCATCGAAATGGATTTATATCACAAAAATGATGCTGGTGAATGGCTCATTATTAACTACCAAGAAGGCGATACCGTAGAACTCAAAAGCATTAATCTAAGTTTTCCGATTGAACAAGTCTATCGCAACCTCGACCTTACCCCAGAAACAACACCTTGAAATTGAAAAATCTTGTTAATAAGTTGGAAGCAATCTATCTATCTATACTAGGGAGTAAAGTATGCTCAAAAAATCATTATCTATGACTATCACCATAGCTACTTTATTGGTAGTATTATGGCAAACTGAGGGTGCAACCCAATCGTCTGGAAGAGAGATTGCCTGTAGCCAGATAATCAATGATTTCAAAGACGGCACTCTGACAACAAAATGGAACAATGGTCGCACCCATAGAGAGAAAGTTTTTTTTACTGCGGGTACGAATGGAGTTTATTTAAACTGGGAAAACTCACAGGATAGGTTTCTCATCAAAACCAATGGTTCGGCTTTTGAACTTGTAAGAGGTCAAAACTGGCAAACTTACAGGGGTACTCGTCGTGCAACTGACATACCAGGAGTCAATATCGAGCGATCTGCTTATTCCTACCCTGATCAAGTTGCTGGAACTTTCCTTTTAAGGTTGTCGTATAGTAGGCGTGTACCTTGATGAAAACAACGTTAAGCCGTTCAGTAATGAAATCAGAATTTGGCAAATTAACTAGCAGGATGGCATTAATGTCTATCTCAAATTGTGTGACTTTTCTCTTTATTTCAACTAGCTTTCTGCTACTAATAGAACCAGTAAAAGCACAAGATTGCGGTAGCAAAAATGGCATTAGCATCCCTTGCTGGGATGATTTTAAGGACTCTGATGAAGGCAGTGAATCACTCCCTTTTTACCCCTATGCCAAAAGACCTAATGGTTGCAGTATTCCGGGTGGAAGACCGGGAGAATATGATAACTTTGGTAGCCTTGGCTACGACTTCAGTTTTAGAGAACCTTGCAATAACCACGATCGCTGTTACTATACTTTAGGCACAGATGCCAATGATTGTAACACCAGATATAGAGCAGAACTTTTTCAGGTTTGTCATAATGGGGCATCACAACCCCTAAAACCCCAAGATTTTTTCACGGGTGGCGCATCAAGGGCTGCTGTTATCGAAAACTGTCTGACTCGTGCTGATTTTATGTCACAAGCAGTTTTTGCAGTACAACACAGGTATCATACAGAGGCACAAAATGCGCAAGCGGATTATCGAAAATTTGGGTTAAAACCCCGTCCTTTTAGGACGGCTTTTCCTGATTTTTAATGTAGCACTTAAGAACTTCCAGTGACGCACCTCCTACAGAAGAGACAAAATAACTGGGCGACCAAAGAGCATCTTTTCCGTACGGCTTAGGATAACCAGCTTGTCCATATCTACGACTAGAGACTCCTTTTAAAGAATTGACCATTACAGAAATAGCTAGTTTCGGTGGGTATTCAATCAATGCGTGTATATGATCAGACTCCCCGTTAAATTCCAATATCTGAAAATTCAGGTTCTTCCGAACTTACATACTATTTGTTGACATTACCACCGGCGGCAATTAAATTAATAGTTTTAAGCAAAAAGTAAACAATCCCAACCCAGCAACTAAATCTAATGAGCTATCGCCATAACTTGACCCAATTATTAGAAGAAATTAATTTACAGAAACCTTCGATCAAAATTCCTACCTTTGTTACTCATGACTTGGTAGATACTTATCAAATTTGTCGTCTAATTGATGATTTCATTTTTGAATATTTTCAAGAAAATAGAAAAACAGACACAGACATTGCAGACAATAGGGATCAAAAAATCGATGATGCTTTGGATGAGTTCCAGTCTAAAGTAGTTGAAAAAATCCTGAAAGAAAAACAGGATTTTAAAAATATATCTCTCAAAAAGAAGAAAGGATTTAAAAAAATTTTTGAGTTTGCTCAATGTGAAAACTTGTACTTATCGAATATCAATCTTATCTCGGAAAGTCTAGGTCATACTTTAGAAGAAATTGCTTCTATTAGTTCACAGGTTTTTGTACCAGAAAAAATTCTAAATTTTAAAATCAAAGGTGTGGATTTAGTAGTTTTTAATCAAGGAATAATCAAATACACTCAATTAAAAACTAAAAAAGATACTCTTACTGGTAGCCAGAGTGATCGGAGTATCAATGAATTAAAAATACATCCTAACTCAGTTTTTGCCGCTGCTTTAGATATGGGCAATTCTTGGACAATTAGCAAAACCAAAGCTAAAGAGAATAATATTGAGCTATTAGCAGGGCAAGCTTTTTGGTCAATGTTGGACTTAGATTATGAAACTATCCTGAATAAGTTAAAGATGACAGTCAGGAAAATCGAAAAAAAACTTTATCAAGTTTAGCTACTTTGATGTATAATAGAGAGGTAGATAAGTTGCTAATTATTGGTTATGACTCAGGTAAATCTACAAAAAGCCGCTAATATTCTCGGTGTAACTACCGCAGAAATACTAACATGGCAAAAGAAAAAATTAATCAAAGGTCAGAAAATTAATCAAGTTGATTGGCTATTTGATCTCGAGCAATTAACCAATCTTAAAAATAACCAATTCCCTGGAGAATTGAAAATCTTACAAACTGTTGAGCCAACTAATTACACAGTTATTGAATTATTTGCTGGTTGTGGTGGTATGGCTTTAGGTTTAGAAAATGCGGGACTAAAAACGCAATTACTGGTGGAAATTAACCAAGATTGTGTTAATACTTTAAGACTTAATCGACCGCAATGGAATGTTATAAATCAAGACATAAAAAAGATTAAATTTTCCAATTTTAGAGACAAAATAGATATTGTAGCTGGAGGTTTTCCCTGCCAACCTTTTAGTTATGCTGGGTTAGGAAAAGGATTAGAAGATTTGAGAGGAAGCCTATTTTTTGAATTTGCTCGTTGTTTACAGGAAGTGCAACCTAAAATCGCTATAGCCGAAAATGTTCGAGGATTATTAAGCAATAAAAAAGGAGAAACTCTGCAATTAATGCTGCAAGCTTTACAGGAAATTGGTTATTATGCTGCTTATCAAGTTTTATCGGCTCAATTTCTCGATGTTCCCCAAAAAAGAGAAAGATTAATTATTATCGCCACCCGTCAAGACCTAAATATTAAACCCATCTTTCCCCAATATAAAAACTATACTATTTCTCTGAAAAAAGCCCTAGAGAATTGTCCAAGTTCTCCGGGAGTAGAATATAAAGAAAGAAAAAAAGAGATTATGTCCTTAGTTCCCGCAGGAGGAAATTGGCGGAATTTGCCGATGGATATTCAAAAAGAATATATGAAAAATAGTCTTAAAAATCACGGCGGACGGACAGGATATGCTAAAAGATTATCTTGGGATGAACCAGCTTTAACTATTACCTGTAGTCCGGCACAAACCCAAACAGAAAGATGCCATCCCCAAGAAACTCGTCCTTTGACTGTGAGAGAATATGCACGAGTGCAGTCCTTTCCCGATGATTGGCAATTTACCGGTAATTTAACCTCTCAATATCGACAGATTGGTAACGCGGTTCCCGTGAATATGGCCTATCATCTTGGTGGCTGTTTAATTAATATGTTGCAAGGGGATTATCTGGGGGAAACACAGCCAAAAACTGAACAGTTAAGCATTCCGGGGTTAGAAGTGAATTAATTTTGACTAAAAGTAAATAGGGTTTGCGGCAAAAAGTTATTGAAAAGTACAGGTCTCTTAATCAATGATTTCACTTAGCTACAAGCATAAGCTTTAGTTGTTAATTAATTCCTAAGTTATAACTTATCGTAATCATTGACCGAGAAAAAGTGCTGTTTTTCCATTTCAGACATAAAAAAGCCCAAAAAACCTGCCTCAACAGGTTAGAAAGATTCATGACTAAAAAAGTAATAGACATCTCCAAAAATTTATAAGTCAGTCACAGCAAGGAAGAGAGGCAGATTAGACCAAGAGTCAAAATTAGCTCTCAAAACCGATTAATCAGGGTTTAAAGAGACAAAATCCAATTTTGACGGAAAACTATGGCTAAT